>CAZISU010000870.1:0-3505 GCA_964541935.1 uncultured Planctomycetaceae bacterium
CTGGCCGCCCAATCCCCAGTTCGGCACGCTTGAAGAGGTCCGGGAACTCGGGCAGGTCTGCCGCGAACGCAGCGTGCCGTGGGGCCTGCACGACAACTACATCGACTTTTACCCGGACGCCGCGGACTACACGTACGATCACATCGTGTTCACGGAGTCCGGCCGTCCGCAGAAGGCCTGGATCAATGAGGGCCGCGACGCACAGTCTTATCGCTACCGGCCGGATAGTATCGCCCGATTTTTGCGGCCTAACGTCAAGTGGATCAAGGATAAATTGGCGCCCACTGCCTTTTTTATTGACGTTTGGTCGAGCATCGGACCGTATGACTATTGGACCGCTGAAGGGAAGTTTGGCACACGAATTTCCACGCTTGATACTTGGGCCGCACATTTTGCTTGGATTCGCGAACAGTTGGGCGATGACGCGGCGCAGATTTCAGAAGCCGGGCACGACCAGTTGATCGGTTTTCTCGACGGCGCGCAGACGAACCACTTGCGGGTGGGCAAGCCGATTCCCGGAGGACGCTACTGTTTCGTTTGGAATATCGACTGCGATGACGCCGAGCGGATACCGTGGTTTGACGCGGCCCACCACGATCTGTTCATCGGCCACGGGGCCGGTTACCCCAGCCGTTACGAAGGCGGGTTGGACGCTCGGCTGCATGGGATTTATAGCGATGATTACGTGGCCAGCGAGGTTCTGACGGGGCATCCGGGTATGGTCAGTCAGGCGTTTTCGCGTGACGTTGTGCGTAAGTATTGGCTGTTGGCCGATCTGATGCGGGCGTTGGCGCTGCGAACGATTGAGCACGTCGAGTTTGTCGGTGGCGATATGCACCGGCAGTACGTGCGTTGGAGCGGCGGGGGCGAGGTTTGGGTTAACCGGGGCAAGAGCGATTGGGCGGTGGCCGGGCGGATTCTGCCGGAGTTTGGGTTTTATGCAAGTGTTCCGAGCGAGCAAGGTAAGGTGGAAGCTGCGATCGAGCGGCGCGAGGGGGTGATTGTAGAATCGGCCCGTTCGGCGGATTGTGTTTATATCAACGGGCGGCAGATCGCCAAAGGGCCAAGGCCGATTCGGCCGGTGGCGCGACGGTTCGAGTCGACGGGCGGGCGGGCGTTCAGCGTGGATATCGACTGGCTGGCCGACGAGCCGGTGCCGGACGGTTGGGTGCCGTTTTTGCATTTTGTGGATGACAAAGGCAAGATCGTGTTTCAGGCCGGACATATCCCGACGAAATTCGACGGCAAGTCGAGCGGCGTGTTGCGGGCCACGACGCGGGGTGCGGTGCCCAAGGATCTGGGGCCGGGGACAGAGTTGGAATTGCGGGTAGGATTGTATCAACCGGGGGAAGGCAGACGACTATGGATCGACGGGCCCGTCGACAACGAGTCACGTATCCGTCTGGGGAAGATTCGCTTGGAAGGGCAAGGCGAGCAGGTGACGCGTATCGTTTGGACGCCGCAGGAGGATAAGCCGCAGGAGATACTGACTCGTCTTAATACTAAAGGGGAAGCCATCGATTTTGGCGACATAAAAACCGAGGGCGGGTGCCGTTTGTTGCGTGAGAAGGATGGGCTGCGGCTGATAGCGCTGCCCGAGGGTCGGAAGTTTATCGTTCGAATCGGTCCGAAGGCGGTTGTGGGTTCGATGGCGGGTTGGAAGTTCGTGGAGACGCTCGGTGAAGATGGGAAAGTCGTTGAACGGCGTGAGGTTAAACGTGAGGGTGACGAGATTGTCGTGGAGTGCGAGGCGGGTGTGTTTGGGTATCGGCTGGTAGAGGAACTGTGAGCGAAGACATGCGCGCCGCAGATCATAGCACGTATTCATTGCTCTTGCAGCCCTTACTGAATAGCGAAAGCATTATTCTTTCGGTTTTGCGGTGAGAATCAACTCGGCCAGTTTGGCTCGGGCTTTTTCGTAGGAGGCCGGGTCTTTGTCCCATTTGTACCACGAGCCGGCGATGGGCATTATAATCTTTTCGGCCTCGGCGGCCAGCCCGGTTCGTTCGAGAATGGCCAGGTACTCGTAGTCCTCGATCGAATCGCGGAGGGCCTTGAGACGTAAACTCGCGACGATGCCTTCGTGGCCGACGGCCCTGGCCGGGTAGAGCAGGCTGCCTTCGCCGTTGTAGAGCAGCGTCTTGTGCCTGTTTCTTCGATCGAGAGTGCCGGGCTCGGTCCAGAGGTCGTCTACATCTCGCCAGTACGCCATCCCGCCCCAGTAGAGCAGGCCACGGATGCGGTAGCGCCAGGCGATCCAGGAGGGCACACGATAGTGTAGCAACGGATAGTCGGTGTGCCACCAGGGAGTTTTTTTCCCTTGGCAAAGGGCCGTGTATGTCCAGATGGTTTCGCCGAGGGTCTGCCGCTGGGCGGCGCTTTCGGGCCGGAAGAGCGAGAATAGCGGGCACCAGATGTCGATTGCTCCGTAGAGGTTGCCCCATTCTTTTTCGTTTGACGGGCTGGTTTGTTCGACGACCATGACCTTGAGGGCCGACTTTTCGCGGCGGATGGCTCGGCCCCACTTTTGCACGTATTGATAGGCTTCTTTATCGTTAGGCTCGTCGATCAGATAGGTGAAAAGGGTGACGGCCGGACGGTCGAGTTTCTCGGCCGCGCGGTCCCAAGCTGCTAGCCAGGCGTGCAAGGTTTTGCTTTCGGCTTCGGGATCTTTGACAGCGATACGGGGATGGGCCGTGTGGTAGGCGTTGATGCGGTAGCGGTCGACGAACTTGCGGAAGGTGTCGATTTGTTCGTCGGGGATCTCGAAGGTTCCGTCTGCTTGTTTTTTGGGCGTCATGCTGCCTGGCGGGGGCGTGGCGTTGATGCGGTGGCGTTGCAGTAGTTCGGAACATTGGCGGTCGATTGGTTCCCAGACGGCGGGTTCCTTTTCCTTGCCGTCTTTGGCGCGTTGTGAGTAATACGATCGCATGCGGTGGGCCGGAGAACCCAGGGCCGTTTGCATGGTGGGCGTTTGAGGTAGAGCGAAGTCCCAAACCTTTAACGATACGGGAATGGTGAGCGACGTGCCGTTCTCGGCTACAAGGCGATATTCACCCCGGTAAACACCTGGCTTGGCGTTTGCGGGGACGTGGATGTCTACCCAAAAGCCGTGCGTCTGGTTTGCGGGCAAGTCGAAGGGGAGTGCCTGGAATCGAGCTGGTGGGAGTTTTTCAGCGGTGAGCGGATGGCGGAAGGGGATCAGTGCGTCGGGATACCAGCCGGGTTTGAAGCTGTCGTTGCGGACGGTGGCTTGCTTGATGTGCAACTGGTGCTGGCGAAACAGGCGGGCGTCTGCTGACGAGAGTACGGCGCCGTCTGGGCCGAGCAAGTCGGCGGCTTCGAGTGAGACGATTTTTATCGGCTTGTGCGAGCGGAGGAGGATCTGGAAGCTTTCCCATTCGTTTCGGGCGGCCGACAGATCGACCGACGTTGTGGAGTCGGGTGTGGCGTCGCGGAGTACGCGGCGGGTTTGGGTGGTGGTCCAGAGCGAAAGGCCGGGTAT
>CAZISU010000871.1:0-3490 GCA_964541935.1 uncultured Planctomycetaceae bacterium
AAAGCTATAGAAAGAAACGACACTCGACACTTCGACCGGATGGATGTCCATCAGATCGGCAATCACCTGCATGGCGAATTCCGAGATGTAATAATAGCGGCGTTGCACTTCCTGCAGAATCAAAAGCAGTGACCCGCGGTCGCGGCCGATCCGCCCGGTCAAGTCCACCAGCTCCTCGCGGAGCCGTTCCCGTTCGGTCAATAACATAGAAAGCTTCCTCCTTCGTCGATACGAATACGAGGACAGGCAACCTCAGCGGCCAAGCGGGCCGCCGCCCACCCGAAAATAGTCAAGACAGGAATTCCTGGAAAACAACCTCCCTCTCTGGTTATGCGAGACGGGGCCATCGCTCTAATCACAGGTGACTATCAATAAGAATCAAAAGCGATCTACGAGCCCAATCATAGCGGGCTTACGGCGGCGTGGCAATAAGCGCGGGGAAGCCGATGGTTTTTCTTGATATTGTACGAATTTGGCGCAAATATACACCAAGAGCCCAAAGGAGCCTTCCGGTAGCTGCTTTTCAATCGCTCAAGCTGGCAACTATCTCGTCGATCTGCTTGTCCGTTAATTTGCCGCGTGTTTCTGTGAGCATTTTACGCAGATGCTTTTTGCCTGCAAAACCGCTGGGGTGGCCAATGTTGCCGGTCGCGGACTTGCTGTCGATCAGCATTTTTCCGTCGACATCGAAGATAGCATGAAAGGGGACTCCGTAGTGTTCGTCGCCCGTTAGTCGTTTGGCGACCTCGAATCCGTGCAAGTCGCGGACGTCGTCGATTTTGAGAAACACGTAATCCTGTTTGAGAATCTCTTTTTGATCGTCCAGCCAGCGGGCCAGCATGAAACACGGACCGCAATAACGCTGGCTGATACGTATCCAGACTTTGCGGTTTGATTGTTTGGCTGTGGCAAAAGCCTCGTCCCATTTCTTTTTCGCGTCGGCTTGCTTGGGGGTATACTTGCGAACGAACTGAGCCGCCAATTTAGGACTTTGTGGATCCTTGGGATCGAATTCAATCCGACCGAGTTCTTTGCCGTTTGCATCAATTGCACAGGCAAAAACTTTTTCTTTTTCGGGCGTCGGCCAGCTCTTTAATTTCCCGAACTCCGCAATTTCAGCACTCGCCGCCCCCTCGCCAACTTGCCCTTGGAGCTGCATGAAACTCATGACTTCCTTCGTCTTCGCATAGTCCATCAAATTGACGTCAACAAACTGTTTTGCACCGTCCGAGGGCCGGAAGAGAATGACCATGACGTGAAAGTTTGACAGCCGGCAATCGCGCAGGGTCTTCTCGTAGCGTTGGGCAAAAGTGAGATTCTTTTTCGGTTTCCATAATCGGCTGACGGCCCGAGGGCGGGATTCGTTGGGGGTGAGGTATAATTTATCCAAATAGCGGGTGCGGTCCGAACCGTCGATGGAATCGGCGCGTAGGCTTAACTCAACTTCGCAGGGAAGGCCCGTGAGTGTGTAGTTGCCGTCGCTGTCCGTTTTAGCTTCGAAAGTCGCTGCAGAAAAACTTGTCAGGAACGGCAAGGAATAATCACGTTTGCCAGAGACGTAAAGCGAGGCACGAACAGCGTGATCCCGAAGGGGCCGGTTTTCCACTCCAAGCAGTTGACCGTGAAACTCTGCGGTTGGTTTGAGTTGTAGTATTATCGGTTCCTCCAGACGGTCGACAATGCAAACCCCGGCTGCTTTCGAGTCTTTCGTATGAGCATAAATACCGATCCGAGACGCTTTTGATTCGAAATCAAATCCGCCCTCAGGATTCGCGCTCAGGGTCAACCGCTCATTAGTTTCGCCGTCAACGGAACCAATTTCTACGACTGCTCCGCTGAGATCCGCTTTCATGTTCTCAGCTAGAAGCAGCCGCCCCATAATTTTTCGTTTGGCAGCGATTCTCTGATGAAATTCGAGTTTGGTCACGCCAGAAGTTTTCACTTGTGCCGATTCTATTGACCGCCACTGGGGAGAGAAGATAGACCCCTTGATTTCTTTCCCGGACAGCGCGAACGTCTGTGCTTTGCCGTGCTCATCCGTGATAACCCACCATCTGCGACCTCCGCTGCCATGTCGTGTCCTTCCGCCTTCACGCCACGAGTAGTCGTGAGATGTCCTAAGATTGATGAACTGATGAGCAAGGGGCCGTTTTGCCGGTCCCGAGGTAACGACGACTTCGACCGGTTGCCCTGCAAAGATATTAAGCGAGGGTGCGTTTGTTTTATCGGTTGTCGGCTCATACGGAATCCGGTCAATAATGTTGCTGACAAATCGAGCGTCGTTGACGCAAATACAATAAGTCGCTCCAGGCAGATAATCAGCCGTGAACCGGCCATGTTTATCCGTAAAGGCATGAAGAACATCCGAGCAATTTTTCTCTTCGCCCTGAAAGGATCTGATGCTGACATAAAAGCCAGCCACGTTGCCGTCGGTAGATTTAACTTGGCCGACAATCGGCCGTCGGTCGCCAAACTGGCTCTTCTTCAGTTTGACGACGATCACGCCGTCGACCATCTCTTCATCTGCCGCCTTAACCCAATGTTTGTCGTGAATGTTGACGTAATAGTTATGTTTTTTCCAATTCGGGAAGCGACGATAAACGGCCTCGCCGTTCGCATCCGTTTTCATCTCACAGTCCGGCGTCTTGCCCGGGTATTGATAATCGGGAGCCCCGCTTCCAACCGTGAAGACGAAATCGATATCGGCAATCGGAGACTTATCTTCATCGTTGATGATTCGAATCGTTTGTGACCGACATTTTTCGAGTTCAATTATATGTTTGTCAACCATGGGGTCACGTGGCGGTTTACGGCCAAACGAGTAACCTCCGATCATGAAGTCTTTGGTCCAAGCCGTCAATTGCGAGAGTTTGTCCCGATTCATCGCAGGGAAAGTGGCAATGCCCGCACCGTTTGTCTTGCCAGTACACCGCATGCCCGTGAACTCCGCGGCCACAGAGGCGTCAGGCACCGGCTTGCCGTCCGCGACAACCCTCACCTCAACTGTCCGTTCAGGCTGCTTCATCCTTAACTTGATTCCCTCGACCGCCGCCTCACGAATCTGGTAGGCGAAAACCGTTTTCCTTGCAATCCCTCGCCCGTCCGCCGAAGATGCATCCAGATAAAGCGTAAGCCAGCCAGATTTTCCGACGGGCACCCAAAACCAGAACCGATTCTCTTCCATCACCACCGGCAGGTCTTGATTACACGAGCGTGATTCCGAGCGAACCTGCAATTTACAGCCGCTTTGCGGCTCGCCGTTTTCGTCGAAAACTTCCCCGCTGATTTTGATTCGCAAATCCTTTCCAGATCCATCCAGCCAAGCAGGTTTAGCAACAGCAGACGATCTATGTGGTGTTCCTGAATCCTTGGCCAACGTGCGTGCGCTGAAAGGGTTAATGAAGAATGCAATGGCAGACATCGAAATGATGGTAATCATCGCAGCAAAAGAAGTTCGAATCTTCATATGACACCTCAAATTGAAAAAGCT
>CAZISU010000872.1:0-3486 GCA_964541935.1 uncultured Planctomycetaceae bacterium
CGATCCTTGCCTCGCCCTCGATCACTCCCTGGGGTTACACAATGACCACCAGCACTGCCACCACGATCGGAAGACTGACGCTCGCCGGGATGCTGAGGTGTTTGGGACGGCTTGGCCGAAGATTCACCCTTGCGGGTTGGATCTTCGCTTCGGGTGGCAGGCTCCGGGTCTGGGGTGTGGGGTTGGGAAGCTTTCGGGCTTTTACCATCCCGACCGGCCGCCTTGGCGAAATCGTCCTCGGTCACTTGCAAGTAGTGCTTCATCGCGATCTTGGGCGTATTGCCCAGCCATCGGGTGACGACATGCAACGGGAACTCGGCGGCCAGTTCTGTCTCCCGGCTGGCGCGAAGGTTGTGCATCAGCCGGGGCCACGGCGTAAGCCCGGCGCGGCGGATGAGCCGCTCGAATTGCGTGCGCAGGTTGCAGTTCATCCAGCCACTCTCACTGATCGCTGCCATTCGGTAGTTACCCCCAACGACGTACTCCGCCCCCGGTTCGGCTAACTCGAATGCTTTCTCCAAAATGGGACGAAGCTCCGGGAAGATCGGCATTGTGCGTTGGGCACCCTCGGGGTGGTGCGCCGTTTTTGGCGAATCGACGACCATGCGGTCGTGTTCCCAGTCGACAAGCTCCCAGCGGAGCGAAAGCACTTCACTCGGGCAACGTAGCCCACCGTAACGAGCCAGGCCAATGATCGTCCGCCAAATCGGATCGCACACTGCCATGATCTGTTGATATCTTCCTGGGGTATAAAGTAATGCCGATCTCGCTTGATGACCGCCTTGGCCGAAACCTCCGCGAACGGATTATCGAGGATCATTCGCCTCCTCTTCGCGTCGCGAAAGAACATTCGAGCGGATTGCAATCGTTTGTGGACAGTGGTGGGAGCCAGCTTCTGGTCGATCAGATAGAGCTTGAAGTCTTCGGCATCGCCTTCGGTGATGGTTTCCATCGCACGATCCGCACCGTAGAAGGTCTTCAAGTTTCGTATGACTTGCTGCCAAACGACTCTGGTGGCCGATTTAACATCGGTTCTCCGCGCTTTGTAGGCGTCGAGAAACGGCCCCAGTGTCGATTGCTCTTTCTTCTTCCGAGAAGCGGTCAGACCGACGGCGGCCACGCGGTCGGACATTGTGTCGTCGAGCTTTGTCAGCCACTCCGATGTATCCGCATCAATCGGCACTCCGCTACGTTGTGCCGCAATGAGTTGCTCGATTCGAAACTTGAACGACTCAGCCTGCCGTTGCGAGACCTTGCCAAGCCGAATGCTCTTGCGTCGTCCGCCGGTTGCCACAAACTGAATGATGCGGTTGCCGCCCTTCTGTTTCGTAATACTGGCCATGATGTGCGATTCTCCATTTTCTCTTAACCTGCGAAACTGGTAGACATTATGATTGCTCCGTGTGACTTCAGCAACTAATAACCTTCGCCCTGTTCAGTAGGGCAAGGCCGGTCGGCACGCACCGGGCAGCCATCGGCAAGCCATTTTTCGAGTTCGAGCCGATCCCAGCGCACTAGCACCCCCAGCTTTCGGGGGCGCGGCATCTGACCGGAGTCGCTCAAGCGGTATTATATGACGTGTACTGCAAGGCAAGAACCGTGCGACAGCGTGTACGTCCAGCAAGCGTACATCTTCAGTGGGGGAGTGAATAATCGCTGTTTCTGCGGTTGTTTCAGGCATGATAGAAGAACTCCTGGAAGTGGTTGGTGGAGGGAAAGACGCGAGAGTCCACGATGTGCAGATCAACTGGCCGCAACGGCATTGGCAAGACTGAGTGATTTGCGAACATCAATCGCTTGACGGATCAACTCCACGACCATGCGGGCGTCTTCGAGGGCTGTGTGGGACACCTCGCCGCTGATGCCGGCGCGCTGCATGCAGGTTTTTGTGTCGGGCAGTTCCACGCCGTCGGTTTCCGGTTGCCAGTACAGTGCGGCCGGGTCGAGGGTGCGGTGGTGGAACTTGATGTGTTTGTCCCAACTGGTGAGCTTGCTGAGGAAGTTGGCGTCGAAGTTGGCGTAGTTTTTGCCAGCGACGACGATCTTTTCGTTTTCCGGATCGAGGCCGTGTTGCTTGAGAAAGTCACGGAAGCGAAAGGCCACGCCGGTCGGTCTGGCCACCACCGTTGATGCCACGTTTCGTATGCCCGTAGTTGCTTCCGTCGGTCGTGTGTTTTGTGAACGAATGGACCGGCGCGTGGCCAGTGGCCTTCTGGGGGTGGTAGATCGGCAGGCGGCGGTAGAAAACGAGAATGGATTCGTGTTGCCGAAGCGGCATGCGGTTGGCATTCAAGAAGCCGGCCGATTTGTTCTTTCGCCAGATAAGGTCATACCGGAACATTTTTGGGTTCGAGGCGACAAGTTGCGCGGCAAACGGCTGTGCGGCCGTGAGCACAATGGCCGCATTGGGCTTCGTCACCCGACGGTATTCACTCCACAGCCGATCAAACGGGATTACCTTGTCCCAGGCGTTTTGCGTGACGCCGTAGGGCAGGTCGGCCAGGACCATGTCGATGCTGGCGTCGGGAATTGTCGGCATAATGTCCAAACAGTCACCGTTGAGGATGGAGTCAAGCATTTGCCACCTCCATCGCTTCTGATTCATCGGCTGCGTCGTTCTGGAAGGTATCGGTGAAGTCGCCCATCGTCATCTTTTCGAGGCGTCTGTTCTCGCGGATAACTTCCAGTACCCGCTCGTCGGTCGGCAGGTGAACCAGATCGACAATCGTGCAGCCGAGGTTTTCATCCATGCCCTTGCGGTGGATGCGATCCTCGGCTTGGGCGCGATACTCGGGCTTGAAACTGTTTGACCAGAAGACGGCCGTGCGAGCTTCTACCAGCGTGAGCGACATACCACCCGATTCGGGATGGGCGACAAATGCAACTCGCGGGTTGTTATCCATATCCGCCCAATAGTCGAGCGGGTCGACGTCAGTGACGACCTGGCCGTCATGCGTGGTGACCTGAAAGCCGCGGCCGTCGCAGCGAACCACGTCCCAGCCGTCCTTGCGGCAGATTCCGGCCACGCGATCGACTGATCCGGTAAAACCGGCGAAAATGACGATGCGGCCAACCTCTTCGTTTTCTTCCAGCAATTCTTTGAGTGCTTTGGTCTTCGGGCAGGGTACCTCGCGGACGATCCGCTACAACGTGGGCAATCGACCGCTCGTTTCTCTAGCCGGGCGACAAGCTCTGCGTCGAGCATGTCAGTGGCGCGGAATGTCCGATCTTCATCTTCCGGGTCAAACCACTCGTGGACCGTGCCGGAACTCTCCACACAGTGCGGGCACTGCGTTTTGCCGTCCTTGACCTCGCGGTACTGGAAGCCATCGCTCAATTCCCGCAGCAGAGTCATGCCAGTGACGGCGTTCTGTGCAGAGGCGGCGATGGCCTGGGCAACACGTAGCGTACTGGCCGTCGGCTTGCAGATGATCTTACGGTAGCGTTTCTCGGGCAGCGCGAGACAGTCTTTCTTGTGCTTGATGA
>CAZISU010000873.1:0-3485 GCA_964541935.1 uncultured Planctomycetaceae bacterium
ACCTTCTGCGAATTCACCTTATTGACGCGCCCTAATTTCCCAGGCCATTATAGACCTCCGCCAGTTCGCTTGCGCTTAGCAGGCCTTCGAAAACGATCAGTTCGCACAAGTCGCCTTGATATCCATAGGCTCCGTTGACGGCGTAGCCCACATTCAGGCCGTTGATGCCGCTGGAGAGCATGTTGCCGGAGAAAATCTCCTCGCCGTTGACTCGCAGTTTGTCGTCGGTTCCCGTGGTGTGCGTGACGGCGGTCACGAACCATTTATCAAGCACGCTGTCGCCCATTCCGGCGTCGTCGACCAGTACGCGGTCGCCGCCGTTATAGGAGTCGTTATCGTCATTGTATCCGCCGCCTTGGATCCAGTCGGTTTCCAAGCCGGTTTGAAAATCACCATATAGAAGGAACTGCCGGTCGCGTTCTCCATCGGCCGGGTCTGAGCCGTCGTAGAGGAACGTCAAGTTAGTCTCGGTGTGGTCTTCGCTGAAGCCGCCTGCCTTCCATACGGCCAGCACGGTGCCCGCCGCGGCGGTTCCCCACTCCTCGGCCGTAGCCTGCAGTTTATCGTCGCCGTCGAACGTCAGCGTGGCCTGTCCGTCCGGGCCGTTGTTAGTCGGTTCGGGATCGCCGGCGATGACTTCCAGGTGGCGATTGTTGCCAGACTGGTCGCTCCACCAGGCCGTCAGTTCTTGGTCGCTCGCATCGACCCAGGTCGTTACACCGGCGTCGGCACGATACCAGGCGTAGGGCGTTGTGCCACCTTCGACGACAGGTCCACCGGCAACCGGGCCGGGTCGTTCGGGTCGCTGGGGTACTGCAACCTCAACGGCGGACGTAAGAGCGGTCCCCTCGACGCCGGCCTTGTAGACACCGAAGATTTCGTCTTCGCTCAGCGTCCGACGCCACATGCCCACGTCGTCCATCTTGCCTTCGTAGGAAAAGTCGTACGAGGTTATGCCGGGATTGGCTCCAAAGATCAGATCCTTGCCGGGTGCCGTGAGCGACGAGCCGGCAACCAGTTGATCGTCAACACTGTAGTAACCGGTCGACCATCCCGCGTTGAGGCCGTCGTAGTAACCGCGGACCACTTCGTTACTGCGATCAAAAACCATGGCCAGGTGGTGCCATTCGGTGTCAAATGCGGCCGTGTAGCGTTGCTCGGCCCGCGTTGTGCTGCCGCCGGCGGCCGAAGTACGCGCGCAAATCGGGTTTCCTACGCCGTTGACATACATCATATAGCCGGGGTCGCTGCTGCCGGCGTTACCTTTGCTGATGAAGACATCGGCGTTACCTTCTTCTACCGTAGCGGCCTTGAACCAGAACGAAACCGTGTAGTTATCCAAGCCCGGATCAAGGTAATCGCCCACCGTGACATAGTCGCTATAGTTCGCGCCGCCGCCGAAGTTCAAGGCGCCGCCGATAATGCCCGTGTCGGCCGTGACGTTGCCCACAACCAGACCTGGGTAGGAGCCGGTTGCGGAATCATCGACGAAACCGGCATTGATGGCGTCGAACGTCCAATAGGCTTCCAGGCCGTCGCCTATAGCGGCTCGGGCTTGAGTCGTGCCCATGGCCATCAGCACAAGTGTCGCAAGGACCATTGTCGCGAGGAACAGTTTTTGTAAACTCATGATTGCTTTTCTCCCGTATTTTGTGGTGTAGCGTCTCGAGTAAAACCAACGATCACTAGGCGCCTCTCCCGCGATCCATGGTTGTAGGGTGCGTGCTTGCACGCGCCAAATCAGGTCTCGGTCATATATTGTACTGGTGCGTGCAAGTACGCACATTATGGGGCTAATCTGAACCGTTCGACATAAACAAATGCCCGTTGCTGCCGTCGGGCGAGGTCCGTGTATCGAAACGAGTCTTTTCAGCATGGTCCAGTCGCAATTCGACAGGAATCACAAGTCTGTTACGCTCCAACGGTTGGCCCTCGCAAACGCGGCGCAAGGTTTCGCCAACCAAACAGGCTACGTCCTGGAAAGGAATCTTGGGCCGAACGCTCACATAGGGCAAATCCGACTCGCGTGTAAACAACGGGTCTTGGAAAATGATTTCCAGGCGGTCGGTTAGCCCCAGTTCTTCCAGGGCCACGCCGGCGGCGCGTGCGAATATTCGCTTGACTGCGATCAGGCCGGTGGGCGGGTCAGGCATTGACAGTAGATCGCGAATCTGCGAGGTAAAGGCCTCGACGTCGTCGGGCACGGTTCGCATCACTAGGGCGTTGTGGGGCAAATCGGCCGCAGTTAGGGAACTACTCACCCCGTCGAACAAATCGTTCTCGCCCGGGAAACCGCTCATGCGGCCCACCATGGCCATGCGTCGGTGGCCGCGGTCGACAAGGTATTGGGCCATCAGCCGGCCCGACTCGCGGAAATCCAGGTCGACCGAAGGCAAGTCTTCCTGGCCGCCATAAGGTGAGCCGAAGATCACCATGGGGATGCCTTCGTCGCCCAGCCAACGGTAGACTTCGCGGTCGGAACTCGATGGGATCATACCGGTCAGGGTGCCGGTCTCGCGGGCCACGCGAACCAATTCTCGGACATATGCCAATTGATCGCTTGCAGGCATATAGTTCAGTTGCACGCTAGTGTCGGGGAAATGCGTGCGAATACCCTGGATTATCATATCGACGGGAAAATCGGCGACTATCTTGTCACGCGAAGCCGAGAGGATGTTGATGACTTTGAGCTTCACTTGCTTGTCGGTCTTGAAATGAGGGCCGACGAATGTACCACGACTGGGGTATCTAACCAGCACCTCGCGGTCGACTAGGATTTTCATGGAGCGATGGGCCGTAGCGGTGCTAACCCCAAGCACCTGACCGGCTTCCGACGCCGTGATGAAGCGATCACCCGGGCCCAGACCACGCGTGCGGATCTTTTCTTCCAACTGCTGGGCCATTCGATGAGCATTCGATGTTTCATATGGTGTGCTTGACATGAACTGAGTTATATCAGAAATGAAACGAATGTCAATACTTAATTCACTGCAATTCATCAATGAATTAAGTGCCTGTCCTTCATGAAAAACTCATCCAACTCGCGGGAAACCTACAGTCAAGCCAAAACCGCACGATTCTATCCGTGAGCCAAGAAGTAAACATCCGCACAATTTACAGATCATTGCGGGTAAATCCAGACTGTTTGCAGGGTGTTCTTGGGCCCGTGGAGAAGAAGCTAGAGTACCCATGATTGGCAACGACGCGTAAGGCGAGTCACTGTCGTGCAGAGTTTCGGACTGCTCTATCTTGGTGACACGGCCTACCTGGCCGACGAATAAGGACCACGCCCTAACCAGGAGCAAAGTAATGAGCGACACACTCCCGATCGTCTATCTGGCCCGGCATGGCGAAACAGAATGGGCCATCACGGGACAACACACAGGATTGACCGACCTGCCGCTCACCGAACGCGGCGAGCGGAATGCGCGAGCTCTATTGGCGGGCAAGCCTCTACCTTAGCATGGGCATGCTTTACCTGCAGG
>CAZISU010000874.1:0-3474 GCA_964541935.1 uncultured Planctomycetaceae bacterium
CCCCGTTTCCAAATCGCACAGTATGCTTGCCGCCACGCTGATCGCCGCCTCCGATGTAGGCGAAATCGCAATTGCGAATCGTAATATGGTGAGTAACCGCTCCGCCGATGCCGTGCGCCGCGCCGTATTTTACCGCCAAACCATCGTAGACGACCCAAGAAGCTTTGGTCTGCGAAATAATGTGTCGACGCAAAGCGCACTCGATATCGGTGTAAACCGTCGTCGGCGATCCGTTCGAATAGAGCTTAACCAGCCCCTTCAGCTCGTCGTACCAATATTGTCCCTGCTGTTTCAGATCGGACTCCTCCCAAACCTTCACGCCGCAGGACTTCTCGTGATCGAAAATAATGTTGCCAACGTCGCAATCGAAATCGCCGGGCTTGGTCGACCAGATATTCTGGCCCTCGTCGCGCCAGTCTTCCTTGGAATTCCGCTCGACTGAGCCCATCAATAACGGTTTCTCGCCTTTGAGCCCGAATGCGGAATACGTTATCGGCTGCCCGGCCGCACCGCGACGCGGGTGCAGCGATCCACGCCACTTGTCCCCGCGCCGAAAAAGCACGCTGTCGCCGGGCTTGAGATCGGCCCCGTTCACCCGTTCAATCGATTGCCAGGCGGTTTCGGGCGAGGTGCCGGGCTTGTCGTCGGCGCCGGTGGCGGATACGTAATAGGTTGTGGCGAAGCTGATGGGCGCGGCAATAGTAAGAATCAGAAGGAAGGCTAAGCCGGCGGTGAGGGATTTCATGCAAAACTCCAGATGGGGTGCAATGGGGGAAGGGGACGGACGTGTGGAAGGGAGATTATTATGGCTCTATTGTACTTCTCGGAAACAGTGCGATGCAATGTGTGTGTTGCGGGCTAGTACACAATAATCCGACTATCGCCCAATAAAAAAACCAGGCCGATCCTAGCTTCGAGAAACGGCCTGGCTTTTAGATTATCACAATCCGACTACAGTGCTTCAATCACAAGGTCACCGACTTCCGAAGTCGAATAGCCCATCTTGCCAGCCGCTTGGCTTTTCATCTTTGTGCCAGTAACGATCTGGATCGCCTTTGAGATCCGCGCGGCCGCCTTTTCGTGTCCGGCTTGCTCCAAGAGCATACCGGCCGCAGCGATGGTGGCGATGGGGTTGATCACGCCCAGGCCCGTGTACTTCGGCGCGCTTCCGCCCATGGGCTCGAACATGCTGGTTCCGCCCGGCTCGGGGTTGATGTTACCGCCGGCCGCGACACCCATACCGCCCTGTAGCATTCCGGCCAGGTCGGTGATGATGTCGCCGAACATGTTGGTCGTCACAATCACGTCGTAAAATTCGGGGTTCTTCACCATCCACATGCAGCAAGCGTCGACGTGGTTATAATCGGTCTCGATGTCGGGATAATCCTTGGCTACGTCCTGGAATGTCCGCCACCAGAGGTCGTGGCCATAAGTTAGAACGTTCGTCTTCGCCACCAGCGTAAGACGCTTCTTCTGGTCCCGTTTGCGGGTGTATTCGAAGGCCCAGCGGATGCAGCGCTCGCAACCCGTGCGGGTATAAATGGCCGTCTGCACCGCGACTTCGTCTGGCGTGTTCTTCTTCATGAACCCGCCGGTGCCCACGTACATATCCTCGGTGTTCTCGCGGACGACCACGAAATCCAGATCATCGGGCCCCTTGCCCGCCAGCGGTGTTTCCACGCCGGGGTACAGTTTGACCGGGCGCAAGTTGATGTACTGGTCGAACGCGAAACGCAATTCCAGCAGCATGCCCTTCTCGAGGATTCCCGGCGCGACGTCCGGATGTCCCACCGCACCGAGCAAAATCGAATCGAATTTGGAAAGTTCCTCTACGGCGCCCTCGGGCAGAATCTCGCCCGTCTTCAGATAGCGGTCGCCGCCGTAATCGAAATTCTTGGTTTCATATTTGATGCCTTCCATGTCAGCCACGGCCTTGAGGACTTTCATCCCCTCGGCAGCCACTTCAGGACCGGTACCGTCTCCGCCGATAACGGCGATTTTCAAAATGTCGCTGGTGCTCACGGTTTCTTTTCCGTTTCTATTATAACCATAAAGGTAAGGTAAATTGCCAATGTCAAACGACCTATTATATTATTTTCAACCATCGCCGGGGAGGGCCCGCACATACTAACCCGAAGCGCAAGCGAGGGGGGACAGGGGGGAATCTCCGCCACCCCCCTCGCTTGCGCTTCGGGTTAGTATTGACCCACCCCCTCTAGCGGTCTGCTGCTTCCTGGAAAAACATACCGGAAACATGTACATCACACGAACCATTGCTTCTCGTGAGCTACATTTTAGTTGAGACACAAAACATTCTCTCTCGTTCGAAGTTATTGCCCGCAATGAAGAAACCGGATCAGACTATAGAGCGACTCGTCGAGCATGCGCGAGATTTACACACTTTGCCCGCAGTGGCAATGAAAGTGCTTGAACTGACGGATAATCCCGTGGTCGATACGCAGGCGTTGAAGGCCTGCATCGAACGCGACGCGGGGCTCACCACACGTCTCTTGCGAGTCGTAAATAGCTCGCTCTTCGGTCTTTCACGCGAGGTTTCCGACCTCAACCAGGCCCTGGCACTGTTGGGCACCAAGCCGCTGAAGCTTCTCGTGCTGGGCTTCAGCCTGCCGTCCGGGCTATTCGGCCGGGTGGGCAGCGATATCCTGGCCAAATACTGGCGCCACACGCTCACCAAGGCCGTGGCCGCGCGCGAAATCAGCCAAACCGTCTGGAATCGGCCGGGCGACGACGCCTTTATCGCCGGTCTGCTCCAGGACATCGGCGAGATGATCCTCATCGAGGAATTGGGGAACCCGTACGTCAGTTTGCTCGAAAAGGCATTTTTGGGCGGCGTCGATCTGCAAAAACTCGAGATCGAGGCCATGGGCTTCGACCATACCGAGCTGACCTCGAAACTGCTCCACCATTGGCGTCTGCCAGCGGCGCTGGTCAACACGGTTCGCTGGAATGTCTCGCGCAACGAACTTAATTGCATGTCGCCCGACGAACGGACAGAGCGGCAGATACTGCATTTGGCCGAACTAATCGCAAAACTTTTGGCCGATGGCAACACGAGCGTCATCTCCCAATTGCTCGAAGCCGGCCGCGAAGGTCACAATCTGTCTAAACAGCGGCTCGATTACCTCGTCTCCGATTTGGAGGAAAAGGTCGCCAATCTGGCCGAAGTTCTTTCGCTAAAACTGGGGTCGGACGATATTCAAAGCGATAGCAACGAATACCGCGTTTTGCTCGACCGTGCCCATCAACAATTGGCCGCAACCGCCGCGTCGGCAGCCGAAGACATGCTTGCCGCACGCTTGGGCTGTACCTCGGAGCTGAACTGTTCGACCGAAGCAATGGCCCTAGCCGAGCAATTGCACTCGCTCAGTTCGGCCGTTAAACAGGCCATCGACAAGCCTCGAATTAAATCCGCTCATAACGACGCGGCAGTCTACGACGTTTCGATGCAAGAGT
>CAZISU010000875.1:0-1949 GCA_964541935.1 uncultured Planctomycetaceae bacterium
AAGGCTTGGCTGCTGCTCGGCCCTTCTGATCATGTCACGGCGGTCAAGGTCCGCGTCCGCTTGGGCGGCCGCTGCTGCTTTGCCCGTTGGGCAAAGACTCCACCTTGACTTGCCGTGGGCGGCTCACAACAGGGCCGCCGGCAGGCCCCTCTCTCATTATTTCAGGCTGCACATGCCGGGTGCAGCCTTTTCCCACGGAGAAACATTATGAAACGGGAAGACGCAAAGAAAATCACCGACCAGGCGCTTGCAGACCTGAAACAAGAACTTCAGGCAGGCCGCAGTGAAGCCCTGAAGCGGTTCCTCGACTTTATGAGTCGCTTCCACAATTACTCATGGCTCAACTGTGTGCTGATCGCCTCTCAGATGCCTGATGCCAGTATGGTTGCCGGTTTCCGTCGATGGCTGAAAGCGGGCCGTCACGTACGCAAAGGCGAGAAGGGCATTGGCATTCTCGCACCACTGGCCTATCGAAACAAACCGACAGACGACCAGCCGAGTGACGAAAACCAAACAGTCATCCGCGGTTTCAAGGTGGTTCATGTATTCGATGTCAGTCAGACCGAAGGTGAGGAGCTTCCGCAGATGGCTTCTATCCATGGCGACCCGGGTCAGTTGATGTCACGGCTAGAGGATCTGATTCGCACGAGCGGCATCACGATTACCGATACGACGCTGCCCATGGGAACCGAAGGCGTTTCTCTCAAAGGAGAGATTCAGATCGCCGAAGGGCTTCCGCCAGTCGAACGCTTCGCTGTGCTGGCCCACGAAATGGCCCATGAAATGATGCACACGACCGAACACCGGAAGAAGTCCGCAAAGACAGTCAATGAAACAGAAGCGGAAGCGGTCGCATACGTCGTATGTCGGGCATTCGGACTGGAATGCTCCACTCGCAGTTCGGACTATATTCAGCTCTACCGGGGTAACGACGCGACGCTGACCGAATCACTCGGTCGCATCCAGCAAACGGCCACGAAGATCATCCGGTCCCTTGATACATCCGACAGAGACGCCGAGGAGGGCTCACGTTATGCTGCATAGTAAACGAATCTGGTCGGTAGTGCCGGCCGAAAGCGCCGAGTGGTTGGCCGAACAACTGACGCAGTACACCTACTGCGGCTGCAACGGATTCCTGCTCGGTGATTATCTGTTCGTCAACGACGCGACTTGCGCCGATGGTGCCCAGGAATACGCGACACTCAGGTTGGCAGGAGACCACTATATCCAGATCGAGTCGCTGACCTTCTCATGGATGACGCAGCCGAAGGCGCTGGCCGTCATTCGTCGCGTGCTCGACGGTGAGTTCGACAACGAGGACTACGGTCGTATTGACCTGCGACACATTGAGACACCCGACCAGCACGGTCGCTGCCACCACTGCGCATAGATCCCTTCCGCGATCCGGTTTTGGGCGTCTACCAAACGGCCAACGTCAAAAGGTTTTCCACGCCACCGGATCGTGCTTCCATCTCCTGAATGCTCTCCTCAATATCTCTCTCCCAGACATCTCCCCAATTCTCCAAACGACGGACTCGATTCAATCCCCATGCCTGCCTCTCAGCACATAAGAGCGCGCCGTCGCCGGACTGAAAGCAACGCCCTTGCCTGCGGCCAAAGCCGCTGGCACGGCCGATTGCCGCTTCAGTCCGGCGCAGTCATTTTTTGCGCCGCCACGGCGGCTTAGTTCCGCTGGACGCTCCACCGGCCTGGACGGCCGAGGGGCAACCCGACCGGGGTCGGGTGTGCCCGGCGGGCTGGATGCCCGCCTCGTGTTCGCTGCCGCTCACACTGGGGTCGACGCCGCTGGGGCGGCGTGCGACCCTTGGGGCTCCGCTGTACGCTCCGCCCCCCAGCGTAGGCAGGCCCGTCCTCACAACAGAAACGCTCATCTCCGCCGATTGGCAAAGGGCTGACGACGGAAGCCCGGTTCTTGGAGGCAACATGTC
>CAZISU010000875.1:2049-3469 GCA_964541935.1 uncultured Planctomycetaceae bacterium
TCGTGTTCGCTGCCGCTCACACTGGGGTCGACGCCGCTGGGGCGGCGTGCGACCCTCTGGGGCTCCGCTGTACGCTCCGCCCCCCGCCCCTCGCTAGGGCTCGTCGCGGGGCCCCCTACAGCCCGCCTGCGGCGGGCCAGATTCTACTGTTGTTTGCATCTCGAATGAGCGTTGGGGCGGGCCCGGTATCCCTGAAAACCGGGCCTCCGCTGTCGGCCCTCGTTCAATGACGACGCAAGCGTCATCAAGCAGCCCTAACAAAACGAGCGAGCCACCCAGAGGCATGGATGCACGTCTTGCCATCGCTCCAATTCATCGAGCGCTGGCCAACGACGGAAGCCCGCATTTCTGTATCAACGAGCAGGCTGGCCGTTCATTCAGCACGTAGGCAGCAACCGACGGGATCTCTCCCCGTCGCGCTTACCCGGGTCGATATCCGAGAAATGCTGGAAGTTGGCGCTCAAAGCGGATTAGAATCCTTTGTATGCGGAAGGTGGAACGTCGCTGGAATCGGATCTACCAACCTAACGGAGAATTCATCGTGGCCCAAACACTCATCGACGAACCAAGAACCGAGCCACTGGCCGTTGAATTAGGCGGTCGGCGTCACTCACCGGAACTGAGAGACCAGCAGGATTCCGTCGCGATAGATACTCGCGAGCTGCTTGAGAATCCTGAGGACGCCAAGCTGCCAGGCTGGTTGGTTGAGGCATTATGGGACCGGCTCGCTTGGAATTCCATCTCGCCGGAGACCACTGACCGAGCTGCCCTCGTCCAGGCATACTCCGACAGCCTCAACCAGATCGTCCAATTCCGCAAGGATGCCCAGCGAATGATCCGCTACGCGTGCTTGGCAAACCTCGAATTCCGGCAAGCCAGGGGTGAGACCAACGTCGAGGCCCGCGCCCAAGCACTCGATGCCAAACTGAACGAAATGCTGGACGAAGCGGCCAGCCATTGGCCTATCGTCAAAAACGTCTTGGAGGTGGAACTCGTCTCAAAACGCGAGACCACACTGCGTGACCGGCTGCACCAGTCACTTGCCGAAGCGGTTGCCGAATTTACATCGCACTTCTTCGAGCTGCTTGCCAGGCTGGTTGACCGGCTGATGTTCGGACTGGTCGAATGGCATCCGAAGCACTGCTGCCGATACCATTTCTTCAAACGCGTTGTGGTTCAGGAATTTGAGGGGACGACCCAGCGAGTCACGGAGACCCGATTCGACGACATCCTGGATACGGACCCGGCCTTTTGGAATCGTGTCGTCGGACGGCGTACAACCGAGGAGACTCAGCGGGGCAAGCACTATCACCTCTTCGCCCGGCACGAGCATTCGGTGGTCAGTGCAATTCGGACGTTCATCGCCAACAGCCAGGTCGTCATGCCGCTGCCCGTTGTCGAACTGGTTCGGCAGATACCC
>CAZISU010000876.1:0-3466 GCA_964541935.1 uncultured Planctomycetaceae bacterium
CGCCGGCCGAGGGTTCGATCACGTGCGGGACGAATCGTTCCTTGCTCTCGGCGTCGAAGTAGGAAAGGTCGCGTCCGCTGCCGCGATGGCGGGGCTTGCCCTCGGCGTCGGTTTCGACCACAAGTTCGCCGTCCTTGCGAACGAGCTTGCCTTCCATGTGGCTGCGGAGATCGAAATCGCCGCGATGGGCCACGCCCTCGAGCTCGCCGAACTCGCCTTCGGCCATGAAGGGGAAGGCGTATTCGATATCGGCCGTGCCGGTCGAATAGTGGCTCAACTCGTCGGCGTCATGGTCGCGAAGTTGCAGGCGGCCTTCGGAGAGTCCCAGGTCGCGATACCAATTGTAGCGACGGTCGCGCCAGTATTTGTACCACTCGGGCGCAGTTTCCGGTCGGCAGAAGAACTCGATTTCCATTTGCTCGAACTCGCGCGAGCGGAAGGTGAAGTTGCGGGGCGTGATTTCGTTGCGGAAGCTCTTGCCGATTTGGGCGATGCCGAAAGGCAGCTTGACGCGCGTGCTGTCGACCACGTTTTTGAAGTTGACGAAAATGCCCTGGGCCGTTTCCGGGCGGAGGAAGGCCGCGTCCTCGGGGCCGCCCAAGGCGCCGATGGTGGTTTTGAACATGAGGTTGAATTCGCGCGGCTCGGTCAGCGTGCCCAGGGCCTTGGCGTCGGGGCCGATGACTTGCGAGAAGTCGGTGATTTCGGTCAGGCAGACAAGCGGCCCGTCCCAGACGAGTTCCTCGACGTGTTTGGCACGCAGCTTCAGAAACTTCAAGGCCTTCTGTTCGGTCTCTTTGAGCCCCTCTTCGCCCAACGACTGAGTAGATACAAAAAAGCGTTTGCCGCGGGCTTCCACCCAACGGCCGTGGATCTGGTCGTGGCGGTATCGCTTCTTCGACTCGCGGCAATCGACCATGTAGTCGCAGAAGAGGTCGTGGTGGCCCGAGCATTTCCAGACCTGGGGGTGCATGATGATCGTGCAATCCAGGCCGGCCATTTCGTATGTCGCCGGGGCACCGTTGGCTACGCTGAGCTCGTTGTGAGCGGTGACCATGTCGTGCCACCAGGCCTCGCGGACGTTGCGTTTGAGCTCGACGCCCAAGGGCCCATAGTCCCAAAAACCGTTTAGCCCGCCGTAGATCTCGCTAGACTGAAAAAGAAAGCCACGTCGTTTACACAGTGCAACCAGTTGTTCCATTTCCATAACGTCAGAAATCTCCGCGGGTAAGTAAGCTTTGCGAAAGTTCGCTTTTTAGGGTTGAGACCGATTTTGACTGCCGGGTTCGCATTTAGACACCACCCCAGTGGGCCAGGGGCTGGCGCAATCCGGCCAAACATAATAGTATACATCGGAGTCCGCGGTAGGGCTAGAAGGGAGTGTGACACGCCCGTCCTGGGCGTGGAGAGGCGTCTAAGCCCGCAAATCACGCCCATCCTGGGCGTGCCACACTGCTGTTTACAACATGAATTGCCGGGTTACAATCCGGCCTACAGGTCTGTTACGAGCCGGGCTGGATGGTTCGCACCGGCTTTTCTTCTTCGGTGAGGCGGAGTTCGATGGGGCCGGGGCGGCCGGCTACGAGAGATCTGAACTCGCGCGGGGTGTGGACGGCTTTGGAGCCGACGTGGGTGATGGACATGCCGGGGCGGAGGCCGGCCGACCAGGCGGGACTGGGGGTTTTCACCTCGGTTACGAGTACCGCGTCTTCGAAATAGCCGGGCGTGCGGGCTACGCGGTTGTTCAGTCCACCGTCGTTCAGTCCGCCGTCGACAAGCACCGTGGGGTAGTCGATGTGGATGCCGCGCCAGGGCGATGGGCGGTTGGTGACGATCTTCTTCCCGCGGACCGGGTATTTGCCCAACTTGATTGTGAGGGGACGTTGCTGTCCGTCGCGAATGATCGAGAGCCTAACTCGCGACTCGACCGGTAGGCGGCCGACTTCCAGCACCAGGGAGTCGGCGTCGTGGACCGGACGTCCGTCTACGGCGGTGATGATATCGCCCGGGCGGAGGCCGCTTTGGTAGGCTGGCGTGCCGGGGCCGGGTTGGATGCGTTCGACACGCATGCCGCTTAACCCGTCGGCCCGCTCACGCATCGTCAGATTGACCGGCTGGATGCCCAAGAATCCGTACTCCACCTCGCGGCCCTGTTTGAGTGTATCAACCACGCGGCGGAATGTTTTGTCGACGGGTATTGCGTAGCCGGCCGGCTGTTCGTAACCCGTGGCCGGCGGCAGCGAGGTTACCAGCCCGACCATGCGTCCGCTCAGGTCTAAGAGCGGGCCGCCGCTGGTGCCGAGGTTGAGCTTGGCGTCGGTTTGGATGAGCGTGCCGTAATGGTGCAGCGTTGTCTTGCCCGACAGATCATAGTCGTCTGTGGGCGGCGACTTGCGGGCCATGTTGGCGACAATCCCCCAAGCGGCCGAGACCTGTCCGTCGCGGGCAATGGCGTGTGGGTTGCCCAAGGCGATTACGATTTGGCCTTTCTGCAATCGCGAGGCGTCGCCGAACTTGATGGTGGGCAGGCTGGTGGCTTCGATGGCCAGGACCGCCAGGTCGCTACGCGGGTCGGCCGCGCGGACCTTGGCCCGATAGACCTTTCGATCCGAGGTGGTTACATAGTACTCGCTGTTTTCGCCCAAGGCGTGGAAGGCCGTAAGGATCAGGCCGCCGGGATCGATTATCACGCCCGTGGCGTACTGGTTGGGGATGAAGTCGGGATCGGTGGGACGCAGGTTGTCTAAGGGTGCGAAACGGCGGCCGAAGGCGTCGGGATGAAGCTCAATGTTGAAGGCCTCGGCGGGATCCTCTTTTCTCACGCGAGCTATCGCCACCACCGATTTTTCGTTTTGTGCGATCACATCGACCAGCACACGTTGCACGGCGGTCGCCGCCTGAAGGTTGGTGGGCTCTTGGGCCGGGGTCAACGGTGGGGTGAATGCAAGCGAAAATCCGAATGCGATGGCTAGTAAAGCTATGCCGGTGAATGCTGGTGGAGCGGCTTTTGATGTTTGGTTCGTGAAGAACATTTTGCCCGTGCTGCTCCTGCGACATAAGGAGAGTATTGATCGCGGCTGAATTACAGATAATTATACCACATTTCGCTGTACTGACAAAGGGGGGGGGAGAACAGAAGGAAACGAAGGAGTAAAATGATGATGTGTATAAAAATACGAATCCAGAGCAGGCGGTTCACATGTGATGTTAGCGGCGTCGCGTTGGTCCCACGCGGGGACAAGCCCCGCCGCTAACATTATTGTCTGTGCGGCGTCATTCTTCCTCGGTTACGCCGCTGCCCATGATAATATCTTTGAGTTCTTCGCAAAGTTCGGGCGTTTCTTTAAGGTATGCGCGGACTTTTTCTCGGCCTTGGCCCAATTGTTGGTCGCCGTAGCGGAACCATGCGCCGGTGCGGGTGATTAGTTTATGCTCGATAGCCAGGTCGATGATGTCGCCTTCGTAG
>CAZISU010000877.1:0-3450 GCA_964541935.1 uncultured Planctomycetaceae bacterium
GTGCGTCGCGAACGCACCCTACTGCACTTTGCTTTTGTGTATCAATCCCACCAGAAATACCAATACTTGGAGTTCAGCAGCACTGCAGCGAGATTACTGACTGAGTCACATATCTGATCAACACAGTCATTACAATACCAGTAATGCTGCCACGCGAGGTCAATGGCGGATTGTTGATCATGCGGCGGGTCGCTCACAATACATTCGATGACATCGCCGGACATGCGAAAAATCTGAGCCCCATATTCTGCTTGCCATTTGCGGTGGAAGGCACAGTGAACTTCGGAATCAGGACAATCATTCCATCCGCCGTAATTGAGGACTGCTGGTAAGTGCCACGGATGCTCGATTGCCGCGATTCCGAGGTGCATTTCGGGTATGATTTTCTTGGACAGAACGGCATCGGCTTTATACCGTGAAATGGATTCTTTTGCGTCTCCTTCGTCCGGCCATTGGCCAATGACATCCTCGGTGGAGAATTCGTATTTTTCGGCTTCAGCGCGACTTCGTGCAATCCATTCACCCAAATCGATGTTGAGCGACACTCGGATAATGTCTTTGGGTACCTGTTCAGAGAACTCGACTGCTTCTTGCAGAAATCCAAGATCTTTGGAATTGCCGATGAGGAATGGATATTCGCCAGAAGTTTCATACCTAGCGCGACGATCCTCGAGCATCGAAAGTGCATCTGCACCATCAATCTTCATGGTGGAGAGTTTCATTTTGTGTCCCGTTCTTGTCTAATTGCTTATTGCGGGCAAACGCACCAACGGCCGAGTCTAACGACTCTCCCGTTTCCGGCCGTAAAAATCGAGTTCCAGCTCGTGTTTTCCGTGAGAAATCTTTATCGTCCGCGGTTTGCGCGGGCTGCTGGCATAAGGTGAATCGAAGCGGGGATATTCGGTGTCTACGACGTCGCCGTTGAGCAGGAATTTACCGCCGAAAGTAACACGCAAGGACTTGCCGTCGGAATTGTATTGCAGCGTGCGGTCGTTGTAGTCGACCGCATTGCCGCGTATGCGTTTCATGAAGGCTTCCATAGAACCTTCCTTGGCCAAGGTGCCGGCCTCGAAAATCCAATAGCTCTGCCTGCCGGGTTGGATCAGATCGTTACGGCTGCCCTCGGCGTAGGACAGCGGGTTGCGCCCGACGAAGGCCACCAGCGTGTTGCGGTGGCGAGCAAAGACAAACCGTCCTTCGATCAGCACATCGTCCAGTTTGTCGGCGGGGAAGTAGGCATGCGTGAAATCCGCGACTTCCTTTTCCAAGAAGGTCGGCTGCTCAGGTATTTCGTACAGACTCATCACGATGTTTTCGTGTTGCACGCTGTGCGGGATGCGGCCGTTGCCCACCCAGTAACCGGGCGAGTTGCCCTTTACGCCGTCAATTGTTAGCGGATTCGATGGATGTGTCGTGAACAGGCTGACTTCCTCGGACAAGGTGGCTGCCCAGATGTGCTGTTGGCAGCCGCACGTGCCCGGGTGATAGGCCTGGGCCGTGGCGAGCATATAGTCGGGCGTGCGGTAGGTGTAGGTGTTGGCGCGTTGGATGGCCGAGCCGTTAGTCACCGGCCGCAGGGTTTTGCTGAGCTTCGAGAGCAGACCACGTTTTTTCAAGTCGTCGGTGTCGACCTGTTTGAACCCTTGCAGGAACGTGTTGGAGAACATGTCGTTTTTCTTGATGTAGGCCATGGAGTTCTCGATCACCTCGGGATTACTGAAGGCTTCCATGGCCCACTGCATCATGATTTGCCGATCCTCTTGCCCCAGCAACCCCTGTTCGTGTAGTTCGCTCACATTCAGCCCGTTGCTGGCCTTGATGACGCTGGGGCCGAGGTCCAGGCCGATGGCTCTGATGACTTTGGGCAGCTCGTAGTTTTGGCAGACGATGAAGTTCAGGTCCATGCCACCGTGCGACGGTGCCTTGTAGCCGAAAACGCCCTTCCCCCAAATATGCTCACTCACAGCCCGCATGGAATTGCCGTGGTTGTTTTTCTTGTTGCCTTCGTAGAGACGACCGCTGGTACTGATAAAGACACCACGCTGCGACTGTGTGGCCAGGTCATGCAACAACAGGTCCATGACGATCGTGGCCTTGTCGACAATCTCCTTATCGCGGGCGAAGTCGATGAGGTTGGCCAGCGGGGCGATGTCCTCGACGTAATAGACGTTGGAATACCATTCGGTAAAGCCGTACAGCCAGCGCTGTTCCAGCCAGATGAGGATCCGCTGCCGGGCCAGGTCTCGATGCGCGGCGCCCGTTTTGCCCGAATTGCTGAACACCTCTTCGGGCCAATACTGACCGGCCAGGTACTCTGACGCCGCAAAGAGTATCTGGTGGTTTTCGCTCCAGAAACACATGCTATCGCGGCCCGGCTGGTCCATCCAGTACTTGAAGTTCAGGAAGGTCTGCTTGATGCGCCCAAGTTCGGCCGGTGGCAGGGCATCGGCGTGGGCGTAGACAATGCGGATCAGCGATTGCAGGCGAAAGTCCGAGGTATCGAAGCGGCCAGCGACAAACTCGTGCGTGTCATCCAAGCGGGCGAAGTCGAATTCCTTGCCCGCGTGCAACGCCTCCAGGGCTTCGTTGGAACGAGGGTGAAGCTTCTTGGGCGAACTCGGCTTCTCCGCGGCCAGAGCACGGTTGTCGCCATTGTGATCGGTTGCCAAGATCCCAAGGCCGAGTGAAATGGTTAAGGCGACGACTAGAAAATTCTTCATGGTGTGGCATTGCATTGCTAATAATTCGGCGTAGGCGGCCGATAGTGGCTTAGCGAGATAGACTTGAACCACTCGATGGTTTTGGCCAGGCCTTCTTCCAGCGGGATGGTGGGTTGCCAGTCGAGTTTTTTGCGGGCCAGTGTGATGTCCGGTTGGCGTTGGGTGGGATCGTCGGCCGGGAGGGGGCGGTAGACGATTTTTGATTTTGAGTCGGTTAGTTTCATGACCAGTTCGGCCAGTTCCAGCATGGAGAACTCGCCCGGGTTGCCGAGGTTCACCGGACCGATAAAATCGTCGGGCCCGTTCATCATGCGGATGACGCCCTCGATCAGGTCGTCGCGGTAGCAGAACGAGCGGGTTTGTTGTCCGTCGCCGAAGATAGTGATGTCTTCGCCGCCGAGCGCCTGGCGGATGAAGTTGGATATCACGCGGCCGTCGAAGGGGTGCATGCGCGGCCCGTAGGTGTTGAAGATCCGCACGATGCGGACGTTCACGCCGTTGGCGCGGTGGTAGTCCATGTAAAGCGTTTCGGCCGCGCGTTTGCCCTCGTCGTAACAGGCCCTGGGCCCGAGCGTGTTGACGGCGCCGCGGTAGCTTTCCGGCTGGGGGTGTACCTCGGGGTCGCCGTAGATTTCGCTGGTCGAGGCCTGCAAGATTTTGGCTCGACAGCGTTTGGCCATGCCCAACATGTTGATCGAGCCCACCACGGAGGTCTTGAGCGTTTTGATGG
>CAZISU010000878.1:0-3437 GCA_964541935.1 uncultured Planctomycetaceae bacterium
ATCGCCACCGACCTCTCGCTGCCGCTGCCAGGGACGGCCGAGCCCGGCGCATACACGTTCCGCGTTATCCTGACCGCCCCGGATGGAACGGAACACGCCGCCGTCGAACGCACGTTCCAAGTCGTCGGCCGCTTCGACCTGGCCCAGACCGGAGTCCCGCCCGTCGTAACCGCCGATACGGACGCTGTCATACACCTGCGCGCGACGGACCACGGCCGAGGCCCTGTTCTCAACGGACAAGCGCGACTGTCACTGGTGAATGCCGACGAAGAGAGGACCTACATGACCTGGCGGACGGCATGGGCGGGACCGGGCGCCGACGAGATCGCATTCCAGGTGCGTATCCCCGGAGATCTGCCGCCGGCGCAGTACGACATGGTGGGCGAAGTCGGCGATGCGAACGGGCGGACATTCGGGCGGTGCACGACGCCCCTAGCGCGGCAGGCCGGCTACGGCGAGCGGGAGCGCTTCATGTGGTCGGAGTGGGCCCAAAACAGCGACGGCTATGCGGATCTGCGACGCAAACTGGGACTCAATACGACCTACGGCTACGGAAGCTGGCAGCACACACCCGGCTTTCCCTACGAGTACGCGGTCATCAACCCCCCGCAGTACACACGCGGCGTCGAACTGGGAGACTACTACCTCGGCCGGTCAGCTGGCGCCCAGGAACGACAGGAATGGCTGCGATGCGGGCGAACCAGCCTCGAGGATGCGCGCGCCGTATCGGTCAACTTGATTGAAGAGGTCCAGATCGCGGACGAGACACGCGGTCCCGGAAGAAGAGCGCAGTTCCGCCGCTTCCTGCAGGACATCGTCGGCACGACGGACGCTCTGAACGAGCGAACAGGCTGTGACGTCACGGCGTGGGAGGAACTCCCTTACGCCATGCACGAAGGCAACTTCGGCGAGCTTTCGGGTCAGTTCCACTACTACTACCGCGATCACATCCTGCACATGCGCGCCGACTGGCTCAGGGAAGAGAACCCCTACCTGCACGTTGAACCAGGCATGGGCGCGGGCATGAGTTCGTCGTTCTACGACGGCATGCACATGCGCGGCTACGTGCACAACCGCATGTCCTGGTTCCCCCTCTATCACACTCGAACCCTTCCCGCATACGGCACGGAGCCGATGACGTGGCTCGTCGGCATGCGCTGGTTCTGGACGTTCGCCGCACAGTCGCGGGTCGTATGGTCCTCGATCGCGGCCGGCGGCCGGCACATCCTGAACTACGCGCCCGGCGACAAGTTCGGACAGGTGCTGTATAACCCAGACCACACGCTCTCCCTGAACGGCTCCGCCTACCGTGAGGTGATCGACGCGGTTCACCCCTACGAGCCGATCCTCGGCCTCGTCCGCAATCGCATCTCGCACGATGTGATCAGCTTCGACTGGTCGGGCGTCTACGGAGGCCAGCCGGATACGCAGCCGGTCCTGGAAGCGCTGTTCTATCTCGGCATACATCCGGACGAAACGACGGACGTCACGACGGCGCGCGTCATCATCGACGCACACGGCCGCATGCGGGACTGGCAGGAGAAACCTGCGGCGGTCCGCCGCGCCGTGGAAAACGGAGCCGTCTTGATCTGCGCGGTGGGTGGGAGCTCCCAGCTCGCCGCAGCATTCGGGGTCCGCTTCGATGCGGGCACGGCGGCGGCAACCGCCGACCCGCTCCGCGTGGACCTCACGCCGCTGGCTGACCTGCTGCCAGGGTTGGAAGGCGCATGGCTCTCAGGCAAACGCGGCGGGGCGAACGGCGCGGCGGCGGACAGCGGTCTGACGGTACGCGACGGGCTGATCTACGGCCGCGTCGGACAGGGCCTATTCATCTTGCTCAACGTCGACAGCCCGTACACGGGCGCCTACATGGGCGACTCGACCCCGGTCGACTTCGAGGGCTGGACCCGCCTGCTGCGAGCGGCGCTGGCCAGGCAGGGACTGCCGACTCCCGCCTACGCGGCCGACGCGGCCGGAGTGGTGGACCGACGCATCCTATGCCACGAGCTCGAGACCGCAGACGCCAGGCAACGCTACCTGATGGTGCAGGCCAATGACGTGCTGGAGGGATCGCTTTCGGGTTGGGGCGTCGACGCACTCGCCCACCGGGCCATCGCCGAATACGCACCAGCCGCACCCCACGCGCTGCGCAACGAGGATGACACGATCGCGCTGAAGTGGTCACAGCCAAAGCCGGTCGAAGCCCAGCTCTGGGTACGGCGGCACTTTAAGGCCGAATCACCGGACAACCACCCAGCCGCCGTCTTCCGGGTGTTCCGCGACGGCAAGCCGCTGCCGATGCCGACCTACGACGCGAAAGAGGGAGAGGCGCCGCCGCCGATGGGTCGGCTGCCGGCGGCGGGGGCGGGGAACGTGTCGCGCTGGGAAGCGGCTGGCACGGTGCTGCCGCTGACGGAAGGCAACTACGAGTTGGCGCTCACGGGCGCCGGGCGCGAGGTCTTCGTCGACCGCGTCGTGCTGCTGCCCGCCAAAGTCACCGCACGCGTGGTACTGGACGATCCGGGCATTCGCTCCCTCTACGACGTGAGGAGCGACACGCGCTACACCGTAAACGCAGCGGGCAACCTGAGAATCGTCGACATCCCGCTCCGCGCCGGTGACGCCGCGCTGCTCGCCATGCTGGAAAAGCCCGATGCGAACGTCACCGTTGCACCGGTCGGGCCACACGTCGCGCGAGGGCGGACGGTCGAACTGGGGCTGGCACTGGTCGACGCCGAAGGCAGTGCCCTGCGAAGCAGTCACACGCTCGTGGCCTCCCTGCTCGACGGCAACGGCGACACCGTGCCCCATAGCGGACAACGCACGCTCCTCGCGGGTGGGCGGACGACGTTTGCTTTTTGGATCGCACAATCCGACCCGCTCGGGCCGTGCCGTATCGACATCCACGATCTGACCACGGGAGGACGGACGCAGGTCCCCGTGATCGTGGGCGAGGCGACAACCGAACACGCGCCGGAGCAGCAGCGGCCGCCGGGCAACCGCCTCGTCCTCGACGCGATTCCAGACTTACGCGAACCCGATATCGCAGTCTTCGACCTGGCCGGAACGTTTTTCAACAGCGCTGACAAGGACTGCGTCGTCGAGCTCGTGACGCCGCTACCGGATGCGTGCTTCCCGGGCGGACCAAAGTCGCGCACATTCGGCGCGAAGGCCGGGGTATGGACGCCTTTCCGAGTGACCACGGTGCTGACCCGCAAGACGGCTCGCGCCGTGCGGCGGAGGGACCTGACCATCCCAATCTCACTGCGCGCAGACGACACGACTGTCGCCCATGCCGAGGCGCGCCTGCTAACAAATCCCTGGGACTGCGAGCCCACCACCGTCGGAACGCTAACCGGCGGCCAACTCGTCCTGACTGCAACCAACGCGACGCGGGCCGCCGTAAATCTGAGGGTGAACCTGTCAGGCCCCGACGC
>CAZISU010000879.1:0-3433 GCA_964541935.1 uncultured Planctomycetaceae bacterium
AGTTTTTGTGGAAGAATCGCGGCGGGATTGAGAAACTCGTTCGAGCTTTTTCAGCCCAACCAAGGTCGGCACTTCAAGCTTTATGCCACATTCACACTCGATAGTTCGCCCGGCTTTGGCGGTATCGACCGATATCTTCCGTCCGCATTGGCAAGGAAGGAGGTATTGAACCACAGTAAAACTCCTGGTGTGGGAAAACTCCTAGTGTGGGCTAAGCCCACAACCCAAAAGAACTTACAAACGTGCATGCACCGTACACACACAGCTTTTAGTCTATCTTGAATGGGCTAAAATAAACAAGAAGGGGTGTCGGAATTCAGGTCCGCGAAAACGCTTTGCAGACCCCCTCAGTATCCTATATACCCAAAACCGCGCATTTTGTCAATGGTTTTAGGGCATATCGCATCTTGTCATTTTCGTCCAGCGAAAAAAATATAAAATCCGCATCTAGACGGACAGTTTTTTCTAACTACAATTAAGTAGAAGCGACCCCTTCTTGATTTTTCCTTCCTTAGAAGGCTTCGGGTGAGAGAGCATTTCTACCCGCCATTCTTGAAGAGTAAGGGGTCTGGCTTTGCCTGGCGTCGTGAATAGTCGCGCAGGCTTCTTTTGGTGGCTGACTTTCGTGGTAAGGCTGTTTAGCTGACTAATATAGGACTTCCACGTTTGCGGTAACCAACAAGAATTTGCGGCCATCCTGTATTAGTTTAGGAAGAATAGGTTTACCCTGAGAGGGGCTTAACCTCGCCCTAGAAGTAATTTTCTTCCAAATTGATCGATCATCAGGCAACTCAATAAATCGGTGGTAGAATTTGTTGGCTTTTCGTGGCCATTGTTAGGATAATCGTATTGGGGAGAAAAGCACAGAAGAGAGACAAACGTGGTAAACGACAGGAGGCACCCGCAATACAGAAGCCACTGTGACACGAAATCTTTCCTTTGTATTTAGTTTCATAACATCTTCCCGAGTTCCATAATCGAACTGAATATGCCCTAGGAGTGTTGCTTTGTACGACACACTTTTGAACGACTTGGAAGACCAGCCGGTTTCACATGCGGAAGAAATTGAAGACGCGGGTACGCAGTCTAAAACGCGTGGACAGATTGGCGTTGTTGCCGACGACGATGCCGGTGAGGTTAATTTGATTAATAAAAACGAAGGCCTTCTCGAAGAAGCCGTAGATGAGGTCGAAGACGACGAGGCGGCCGAGGAAGCAGAAAATGAATCGTGGTCTGACGATCCGGTTCGCATGTATCTTACCCAAATGGGAGAGATACCGCTTCTTACGCGACAGGAAGAAATTACCCTGGCTCAGCGCATCGAAGTAACGCGGGCCCGATTCCGCAGCAAGGTCCTAGAGTGCGACTTTGTCATGCAATCGGCCGTGCGCGTTTTGCGACGCGTCCACGACGGCGAGTTGCCCTTCGACCGCACCGTGCAGGTATCGGTGACCGATCACCTGGAAAAAGAACAGATTCTCGGCCGTCTTCCGCACAATCTTCGCACACTTGAAGTTTTGCTCAAACGCAACGAGCGCGACTACCGAATCGCCACGCGCAATTCGAAACCGATGGACGAGCGTCTGGAAGCATGGCGCCGCATCGGCTTGCGTCGCGGCCGTGCCGTGCGTCTGGTCGAAGAACTCGGTCTGCGCACGCAGCGCATCGAGCCGATGATCAAGAACCTTGAGGAGTTCAGCCGCCGCATCGACGAACTCAAAGCCCGCATCGACGAGCACCGCAAAACTGATCGTCCCGAAAGCGAACGGCGTCCCTGTACCGTGGAGTTCCGCAATATTCTCCGCGCCACGCAGGAAACGCCCACCAGTCTGCGCAACCGCGTGCAAAAGCTGAAGCTAGTGTATATGGACTATCAGGACGCCAAGCGGGGCCTCAGCGAAGGCAACCTGCGGCTGGTCGTCTCGATAGCCAAAAAGTACCGCAACCGCGGACTCAGCTTCCTCGACCTCATCCAGGAAGGCAACGCTGGCCTGATGCGAGCGGTCGACAAGTTCGAGTATCGCCGCGGCTTCAAGTTCTGCACCTATGCCACTTGGTGGATCCGTCAGGCTATTACCCGTGCCGTGGCCGACCAGAGCCGCACGATCCGCATCCCCGTGCATATGGTCGAAACCATGTCTCGCGTGCGAAACGTCTCGCGGCAGTTGCTGCAAAAGTTGGGCCGCGAGCCCACGATCGAAGAAACGGCCAACGCCAGCGGCACCTGCATCGACGAAACGCGTCGCGTGCTGGCCATGAGCCGTTATCCCATCAGCCTCGACCGGCCGGTAGGCAACAGCGAAGACAGCCACTTCGGCGACCTGCTGCCCGACGGCGGAGCCAAAAGCCCATCCATCGGCGCTGCCCAGGAAATGCTCCGCGGCCGCATCCGCAAGGTGCTGAAAACGCTTAGCTACCGCGAACGCGAGATCATCAAACTCCGCTACGGCCTGGGCGACGGATACAGCTACACGCTCGAAGAGGTCGGCCACATCTTCAAGGTCACCCGCGAGCGAATCCGCCAGATCGAAGCCAAGGCCGTCCGCAAGCTGCAGCAGCCTAGCCGCAGCCAAGACCTGGTTGGGTTCCTGGACTAGTGTTCCTGGATTGGGCAGGCTGAAAAGCCAGAGGTGAAATCTAAGCAAGCCCCCGCAATGCGGGGGCTTTTTTTTGGCTCATCCCACAAGTGCGTACCTGGTTACGAGAAGCAAGGCTAATTGAATGGCCTATCGAATTATATTAACACAAAGTGTTTATCGCTAGAACAACAGGATTATCCATGGCCTCCGTATCAAAAACAAGTAAAATAGGCATAGTTTCGATCATTGCTGGATTATTGCTCCTTGGATTTTTGTTCTTCTATACCGCTGACTGGGCTGGTGGTAGGTTTACTTCCGGAGGAACGCGACTTGCTCAGTATCCGAATTTCACTTTGAAGTCCAGCTCGTCGAGATATACTTCTGATCCCAGAGAAGAAATGTTCTGCGCCCTCTCAACAAGCGCAAGCTCTTTCGGTAATATTGCATCACTTTATATTGAACTTCCAAATGGGAAAAGACGCTTGCTCAGCGATCTTCAGGAAGAGGAAGTCGTAAAATTATATATTAAAGATACTGATTTGTCCGATGAAACTAAGAACTGCTACAAATGCAATGTCGGAAGAAATGCTATGCCCGCATTTAAATTTCGTGACGGCAAATTAGTCTATGCACGTTTTGAGAGCGGCTTCCCACTCTGTCCAAAGATTAGCCTGACCAAGGAAGGCCCTTATCTCAAGCTGCCGATCGACAGAGAAACCATGCTCAAAACATTCGGTAAGCCGAAACGCTGGAGTACGCGGAAGAGTTCCAATAGATGGGGCTAGCAAGTTGGCCGAAAAAGGGGTCAGGCTACTTTATCGCGAGCTTCCTTGGTCTTCCTCGGGGTGGGCGGG
>CAZISU010000880.1:0-3433 GCA_964541935.1 uncultured Planctomycetaceae bacterium
TGAAGCGTTTGGCGGATCGTGCGTGGGCTCTCGTCAAGCGTTGCGTGTTCGCTTGTCGACGAAGACGCCTGCTGGGTCAACTGGGTCGGACGGCCTACGAGTTGAACCCGCGTTCAAGCGGCCCCGAGGTGCTTATCGAGTCGGTCGGCGTGTCGCGCCGACGTCTCGACGAGTTGCGAAGCGAAGCTGCCCGGCTCTCGGAAGTCCCGTCGGGGCAACTCCTCAGCGGCGCCCGTCTCGCCTGGCTGATAATCGCTATTCTCGCCTTCCCGCTGCTGGTGATCGTGCCCTTCGGAGCCTTTCGCAGTCTGACGACGGAAAAAGAGGACCGCACTTACGACCTGCTTTCGATAACCTCGCTACGACCGCGGCAGATAGTCTCGGGCAAGCTGGGTAGCGCGTTTCTACAGATGGCCATTTATCTGTCGGCCATTTCGCCCTGCCTGGGTTTCACCTACATGCTCCGCGGCATCGATTTCCCCACAATTATCGCGTTTCTGCTTTACCTCATCCTGGCATCGGCTGCCTTCGCGATGATCGCAATGCTGCTGAGCACACTCACCTCGTCGAAACACTGGCAGACAGTGCTCTCGGTCTTCGTGATCGGCGGCCTGCTGTGCGGGTTTTGGACGGCCTGCTTTATCATTATGGAAGTTTTCCGACAGGGCGGAACCGCAATACCGGTCGACGACAAGTGGTTTTGGATCGGCAACGCTATGTTCCTTTCAGCCTATATTTCATATTTTGCATTCGTATTTTTCGCTGCCGCTGCGCGTTTGACGTTCGCATCTGATAACCGTTCTACACGACTTAGAATCATTATGGTCGTGCAACACGCGCTCTTCAGCGGCTGGATGGCCTGGATATGGCTCACCGAACACGGCGAAGAAGAGGTAGCTCTCTTCTATATCATCTGTAGCGGTGTGCAATGGTATATTCTTGGCACCTTCATGACGGGCGAGTCGACCGAGCTATCACTAAGAGCCAAACGCGGCTTGCCACAAAGCCTTATGGGGCGAATCTTTCTGGCCGGTCTTTATCCCGGTTCCGGCACGGGATATATACTGGCCATGACCGGCATGCTATCTTCCCTGGTAATGCCGATCTTGGCTGTCGGGGTGGTTAGTATTGTGGGCGTTGCCGGTATCGCCAGCCGCTATGACCTCTATTATTTCAGCCAGTGGAATTTCGATCAGATGCTCAACGTAATAGCCATCGGCGGCATAGGCCTTTGCTATATGACCATTTATCTGGGCCTGGGACTCTTGCTGTTGCGTCTTGCCAAGCGTTACACACGCCCCACCATCATGCTTGCCGGAATGACGCAGGTCATCTTGCTGATGCTCGGGTGCGGCATCCCGTTAATCGTGCAACTTTCCTTCGCCTCGCTTCGCAACGCCGATTACAGTATGATACAAATCCCCAGCCCAATTTGGACGCTGGAATACTTGATCGACCGCTCGAGTATGCGCCCCGAAACACCCTGGGTAATGATAGTGTTGCTGATAGTCGCGGTCGTGTTTTTCCTACTGAACGTGCCCAGCGTGGCCCGTCAGGTTCGTGCCATTCGCGTTGCCAAGCCCACGCGCGTGTCCCAAGAAGACGCCGAGTTTGCCGAGCGTAAACACGGCCCGCAGGAACAAGTACGGACCAGCCCGTGGGATGATTAGAATGTATTTTATGCACAAAGCAAATCAACCGCATCAGCCCTCCGTCCTCATCACCGGCTCGTCTACCGGCCTGGGAGCGGCCTGCGCTTTGGAAATGGACCGCTTGGGCTGGCGGGTATTTGCCGGCGTGCGCACACAAGAGGCGGCCGACCGCCTCGTCCAGCAGGCTCGTGGCCTCAATGAAGAGTCGCGGCTCGTGCCGATTACCATCGACGTTACGCAACAGAACTCGATCGCCGCAGCCGCCACCATCATCGGTGATGAGCTTGCCGACGCCGGGCTAGACGCGTTGATCAACAACGCAGGCATTGCCGTATCTGGGCCGCTGGAGGTTGTCAAGATCGAGCGATTTCGCCGCCAGCTCGATGTCAACGTCGTCGGGCAGATCGCCGTTATCCAGGCCATGCTGCCCATGTTGCGCGCGGCCCGAGGGCGGATCGTCAACATGGGCTCGGTCAGCGGTCGAATGGCCGGTCCGTACCTGGGCGCGTATTGCGCGTCGAAATTCGCGATTGCTGCCGTTACCGATTCGCTACGAGTCGAACTTGCGCGTTGGAATATTTCGGTTTCGCTTATCGAACCGGCCAGCATCACCAGCGACATTTGGGACAAGGCCCTGCAGAACATCGAGCAATTGAGGGCCGAGACCAAGCCCGAGAGTTTAGAGCTTTACGAGGACGCACTCGCCAGCATGACGCGCATCACCGAGGAGTGCATTCGCACGGCCATGCCGGTCGAGAAGGTCACCAAGGCCGTGCGCCACGCACTGACCGCTCGCCGCCCCAAAACTCGCTACCTAGTAGTGCCGCCGCTAGCAAAGGTCATTTTCCCATTGATCTGCGCACTCCCCGACCGTGTTCGCGATTGGATCGTGAGGCGGGTGGTTTGAAACATGCCCTTAAAGGGGCCTGCCTATAGGTTCAGTGGTTTTAGCCATGAGCCATGAGCCATGAGCTATGGGCTATGAGCCATGAGCTATGGGCTATGAGCTATGAGCTATGAGCTAAATCATACGTCTCAAAGCTCAAAGCTCATTGCCCATGGCCATCGCTGATAACAACATGCTCTCTGTCTCCTATGCCTGAAATACCTGACCGGAAACCACCGATAATATCCACGCACGAAACGGCAGAGCCTTATAAATTCTCACCGGCAGAGCCGGTGGCCTAATATTAGAGTTAGCGTCGCCGCTAACATGATGTGAGACCGGCCAGTTTTTCACGCAAGAAGCCCACGCTGGCGGCTACTTCCGACTCATCCAAGCTGTGCATGATCAACGGCCCATCAAACCCCACGCTCTTAAACAAACGCAGGTAGCAGTCATAGTCCAGCAGCCCGCGTCCAGCGGCGATTTGCCCGGCCTCGCCGTCGCGGTCGAGATCTTTCGCGTGGCCCAAAACGATATCGGGCCCCAACAACTCGAAGGCCTTGCCCAGAATCTCGTCCATGCGTGCCAGTCCACCGCTGTGAAAAAGATTGGCTCCGTCCATAATGATCTTCAATCGCGGTGACCCCATCTCGTCCAACAGCCGCCGCGCCTTGGCCGCGGTGTCGACGACGTTCGAGACCTCCGGCTCGACGGCCAATGTAATGTCGTATTGCTGGGCCAGCGCCAGGGCCGCCGTGAGCGTCTCCACCAGATCGAACCATGCCGCGGGCCTGTCGTTATGCGGATGCCGCCGCCACATGTCGTGCGGATCGCGCGTACCGGTACAGAGCGTGACGACCTTCGTTCCCAGCAGTGCGGCCGCGCGAGCCATCAC
>CAZISU010000881.1:0-3427 GCA_964541935.1 uncultured Planctomycetaceae bacterium
CGGCTCCGGCGCCAAGTGTGCAATCACGTCTCACCCATACGCCGGCCCGACTTACGATATGTGTGAAGCCCATGAGCAAGTGCACCATTATTACACCCCGTATGGCCTGGGCATTCCGGCAATGACTGCTGGGCCGTCGGCGCTGGAGATGATTATAGATGGCCAATCTTACACACTTTCTCGCACATGGCAAGCTTGCTACGACGGCTGGGCTCCCTCGTGTAATCCCGGCTTCAATCCCGCCTGGGAATTCCAAGGCGCGGGTGACGAGTTCCCTTGGACGTCAGATGCCTGTGATTGTTCAAATATGCAAAGGCGAAAATGTACCGGTGGATTGAACATCGCCGTTAATAGCTATGAACGGTATTATGGATTTTGGATGCACTACGCATGTATAGATCCGAACAACCCTAACAACGATCATATTACGGTATATAGCTTTTCTGAACCTGGAAACAGTCATGAACATTTCGTTCCTGGATGCTTAGGTTTATGCAATTTAGATCTTAGCGGTCACGTGTACAAGGAAATATCCAGCGAGTATTGCGAAGGGGCACCAGATTGGAACGGCGTCCCGGCAAGGCTTAGGGCGGTTGGATAATGGCAGAGAACACCTACTGCGAATTCGAGCCGGATGTTCATGGCTGGATCTGTCGGCTTTGCGGCTGGAAAGATCGCCCGCATCCCGATCATCCACGCACCGTGCCCACGATCAAGAATTGTGAAGCCAAGCGACCCGCTCGGGAACCACGGCGCATCGATCCGGTCGTAATAGAACATCATAAAAGGTTGGCCCAAAACGGCTGCGGTGCCCAGTTACATCGACTTATCAAGCGTTGGACGGGCGAAGACATTGAGGCAGGTTGCATGTGCTCAAGCCGCATCGCGGAGATGAATGCGCGTGGGCCAGAGTGGTGCCGGGAGAATGTCGATAAGATTGTCGATTGGCTGATTGAAGAAGTTGATCGGCGATTGAAGCGGGCCAAGGAATCGGGCAAGTCGGTCGGTTGGCGTTTGCGGGTTGGTGGGATTGGTTTGCCAGGTCGGCGTTTGGCTTTGCGGTGGTTTGTGTTGTGGGCTGTGCGGCTGGCGGAGCGTTCATCTGGAGGGGAGAAACTGTGTAAACAAAGCCGCGTGACAAAATTCACAGTTTTTACGCAATGACATGTAATTTTGTCCGGCATTCTGCTCTCCTTCTATTAGTGGCGGCGAAACTGCCCCCCCGTTCGCTGCGAAAGTAGCCCCATTTTACGCCGCGACTGACACTTTAAGCCCGGTTATCAAGATTTCCTGGACCACGTCATAGCAGCCCAAGGATGCATGTACCCGCAACAGCTTCGCGCAAGCTTCACTGCCGCAGGGGCGGTAGACGGCGACGTCTGTAATCCCTGCTCTTGTTCCGCGTTCCGTGAGTGGTACTACCGCGTTGAGCTGGCAGCCCTTCTCACGCTCGGCCTAGCGGTGGCCGATTAAATCTTAACTGACATACTAAACTGATGTCCTTCCTGACGCCGAGTCATGACTTTCTGAAACCTCTGCCGTCTCAACATCGTTCGCATCGGCAAGCTCGCAAACTATTCCCTTGGCGTCAGCCTTTTCGCGGATCAGGTCACGCAACCGCTGCCAGGGGAAGGACTTCTGAAAACTACGAATGGTATCACTATAACGAATAGTGGCAAAACGTCTACGTGCGGCATAGTTGACCAATTGCGCGGCGGCCTCGTGACAAGCAGAGTCGATTCGCCGACGATACTTCGTGCAATCCTGTTCTCTTCGTGCCTGAAAGGCCGGCGGCCTATTCTCCGCTTTCTGGTCATTACTCCATCGATTAAGTTTACGATAGTGCTCGGCAGCCCAGCGACGTATATGATCGGCATTAAGTTCCCACAATCTTTTGTCTTTGGCATTCAGTGCAACCAACAGACTGTCCTCGTCGGTGCGGACAAACAGAACTCCATCGCCTTTGCCCGCTGGTTCGCGCGGCAGCCAAGCTACCATCTTGCACATGACGCGGTAGCTTGTCTTCTGGCCACCACTGTCACGACCGACGACTCCGTTGCGGTGATCGGCGGCGTTTGCTCGCTGACGGTACAAGGTCATATCAGCAACGACTGCTTCGCCGGAGGCTATCTGCGTAAACGCCGCAAGCTGGCGACGGTACTCTCTTCCACCTCGCAACCGCAATGTCCATCGCCGTGAGCCCCGTCGTAATACGAGATGGACGAGGGGGACGTTGTCTTCACCAAATTTGGCCCGCCAGGACCTCGACGGCACGGCGGCCGGCGCCGGGTAGCGATAGACAGGGAGCGAGACCTCCCCCGTCCAGATCAACTTGTAACGCGAGGCGCGGTACTTCCCCGCTATGGCATGATCGGTTGCCGCGATAACCCTTGCAGGGATCAAAGGAAATCTGGCTATGGCTTCAGGATATAGATACGTTTTGGGCTGTGGCGGCAGCTTATCTTGTCCTTCACGCTTCACGTCGCGCACATAGTATTCCGTCATTAGCCAGTTGCTCAATGCGGTTGCGTCGCCCCAGGCATCGCGTAGATCGTTACGAAGTTCCTCCCACGTACCGTCGACTGGCCCAACAACTGGGATCGTTGTCGCCCGCAGTATGTATCGCTCGGCCCAACAACTTGCACAGACTGGATCGCTTTCGCGGGTTCGCTTCCAGCCCCGAGGAAGTCGATCCGGATTCGTGCCTGTCGCTGTGCAATACTTACACTGCATAGATGCTAACTCTCTCCCGGCGACACCGCGCCGAGTGGTAGTTGATTTATGTATTTATAACCGTTCACGAGCTTCAGAAACAATCTGAAGCGAATGAATACAGCAACGGTGTAATTGGCAGTTTAGTCGAAGCGATTACCGCTAGCAAGCCCCCTTTATAAGCGGCACTGCGACAAGGTACCTAATAACAACAGTGTTCGGCATGGATGCCAAGGACCGGAAAATCGAGCGGCTGGAGCAGGTGATTGCCGAACAAGCGGCGCTGACATTTTACGTGCCGATCTCCACTGATCGAGAAATTGACGCAACGCGTCCCTGAAGTGTATCAGCCTACGCCGCGGATCCGGAATCATCGTGTGTCGACGCGGCTTCGACGCTGGCTAATCCGATCGGTTCAATTCGAGTGGAGCCAACTCGACAAACTTCGCCGCGGCGTCACCCGTATTCGCACGCTTGGACTCGGCAGCCTTCAGTTCGCCCCATTCCTTGAGCGAATGATAATCCACCCGCAAGGCCTTGGCAGTACGATTGATCCCATAAATTCCGGCTAGCTTTCCGACGGAAGATGGTTAAGAAAAAGAGCCCCTTGATTTTATTGGCAAGTGCATTACTTGTCAATCATGTAGGCTGAGATCCACAATCACGGGCAGGTGGTCGGAGCCTACGTCGGGACCTACCCAACAGCTTTGGGGAC
>CAZISU010000882.1:0-3420 GCA_964541935.1 uncultured Planctomycetaceae bacterium
ATAGCTTATATATATGTCCGGCCCCGACCGCGGTGGGACGTGGAGAAGATGCGTCGGGCGTAGAGTGGGGCTAGGGCTGGATGTAGCGGTTTTGACGGTTGAGCAGGGGGCTTGCCCTGTGAGATCAAGACGTCGGCGGTGGGGCGGTACCGCGGAGCTTCATCTGTTCCTTGCGATATTGGCCGGCGGTTTGGCCCACGCGGTTTTTGAACAGACTGCACATGTATTCGACGTGGTTGAAGCCGGCCAGTTGGGCGATCTTGGCCAGCGGGTAATCGGTGCCCGTGAGCAGTTGTTTCACGCGTTGGATTTGCACGCGCACGATCTCCGCCCGTGGCGTGCTATCGAGGTATGTGGCGAAGCGTCGCTCCAGCGTACTGCGTGAAACGGCGACGTGGCGGAAGACCGCATCGACGGCGATCCCGTCGCAGGCGTGTTCGCGGATGAAGTGTACGGCCGCGGCGGTCGCCGAGTCGGGTATAGCGACAACGTCGGTCGACTGTCGGGTGATGATACCGCTGGGCGGCCATCGCCGACGATATTCTTCCTGCTCTTGTCCCTGCATTATCTTGTCTAATAACGCGGCCGCTTCGTAGCCCATCCTTTCGTTTTGCAGTTGGATGCTCGATAGCGGTGGGTGGCAGAGTTCGCAAATTACCGGATCGTTGTCGACGCCGACCACGGCAATCTCGTCCGGCACCGAAATGCCGCAATTGTCACAGGCGGCCAGCACCTGTTGGGCGCGAACGTCATTCGTGGCCATGATGCCGACCGGCTTGGGCAATTCATCGAGCCACTTTTCCAGGGCGATGTCTTGCACCAGGCCGCGGGCTTCGATTTGAGTGGTGGTCGGTCGTCCACCCGACTGGCCGCCCATCCAGACGTCGACCTTATAGCCCAGCCCTTCGAGATACTCGGTGAAGAATTTGCGTCGTTGCTCGGCATAATCGATGCCGGCAAAGCCGCACAGGGCGTAGTGTTCGAACTTTCGTTCCAGCAAGTGGTCGGCCGCCATGCGAGTTACGGCCACATTGTCGACGCCCACGCGGGGGATGTTTTCCACATCGAAAAGCAGTCGCAGGTCGACGGTGGGCACGTCGAGCTTTTGAATTTGTTTCAACAGCCCTTCACTATCGATGCGGGCGATAACCCCATCGCCGCTCCATTTCTTCAGCCAGCCCGGCGCGCTGTCGCCCAGGGCCCGCTCGTGGTGGCGAGTTGCCCAGTGGCCGTGCGCCTGGGTGTATTGGGCGATACCCCGCAGCAATCCACGTCCATAGGCGCGAGACGATTCGACCAGAAGAGCGACCTCGCATCGTTTTGGCATGGGCATGAACCTGCATTGGTTGGATACAAATATAACGACACAAAAAAGCCCCGAGGAAACGACTCCCAGCGCCGTTATGGTCTCCAACGAGGAAACCTCACAGCCGTCGGCCTCGAGGCAAAACGCAAAAAAGAGGACGAGTCCTCAAGCGTTATCTACCACTTTATTAAAAAAACATAGTTTTTGTCAATGGTGTTTTGGCATATCGAGGCAAATGAACCATATAAATAGCAATTTGCAGAAAAGGTAGTCCGTGACACATATACTAACCCGAAGCGCAAGCGAGGCTGTGGACCAACTCGTTGAACCGTTCGCCGCGGTGGCGGAAATTCCGAAACTGATCCAAACTGGCACAGCCCGGCGAGAGCAGAATGCGGTCACCCGCTCGGCTCTCTTGCGAACCCGATTCCCTGCAAGATTCACAGCACCATGCGAAGGCTTCTTCGAGAGTTTGCACGGCGATGGATGAGAAGTCACGCGACTTCGTGACACATAAATGTTGCAACCCTTCGGCGGTCGATCCGAAAAAAGCCGCCCCACGGGTATGGCGGACGATGGCCGCGGCCATATCGTCGAGCCGCACGCCCTTGTCGCTACCGCCGGCCAGCAACCATGTCGTGGAGTTGCCGTCATGAAGTGAATTATTGTGCGACTTGTCGTCGAACGACTTGACGGCCGCGATTGTAGATTCGGGCGTGGTGGCAGTCGTGTCGTTGTAGAAATGCCAATCGGCGATGTTTGCTACGAGTTGTAGACGCCCCGGCAACGTTTGGAACGATGCCAGACCGCGTGAAATTGCCGTTTGTGAACAGCCCGCGGCGCGGGCGGCGGCCGCGGCCAGGGCGGCGTTTTGCAGGTTGTGCCGGCCCAGTGTTTGCAGGGATGGAAGTTCGGCCCAATCGAGCGGTTGCAGCAAACGGCCGGCGACGCAATCGCTCCAGTCGTTGGTTTTCAACAGTGAATTGTCCAGCACGGCCATGCCGTGCGAAGATTGTTCAGTCAGGAGGCGTTGTTTGGCCGCGCGATAGTCGGCCAGCGTGTCGTGCCAGTTGAGGTGGTTGGGTGAAAAGTTTGTCACCAGCGCCACCCGTGGCATTGTCACGCCGTTTGCAAGGTGTGCAAGCTGAAAGCTGCTCAGCTCCAACACGACCCAATCGTGGGGGCCGATTCGCGGCAGATCGGCCAGCAGACTGCCGCCGATGTTTCCACCCAGGTGGCCGGACTGCCCGTCGGCGCGGAGCACGGCGGCGATCATGGTGGCGGTGGTCGACTTGCCGTTGCTACCGGTTACCGCGATGATCGGTGCGGGACAGGCCTCGATGAACAACTCGATTTCGGTCGTCAACCGCGCGGCGTTGCGTCTGGCGATTTGCAGAAATGGATTGTCTGGGCGCACGGCCGGATTGACCACAACCATTTCCGCGTTGCGAAAATCTTGCTCGCGATGACCGCCCAGATGCACACCGGCCAGCGGCACGTCGCGCAGCTCCTCAAGCGGTCGGGCTAGATCCTTGGCATCGGCCAAATCGGTAACTGTAACCGTCGCCCCGAGTGCTGCCAGATGACGAGCCGCGCCTACACCCCCGCCAAAATGGCCCAGGCCCATTACGGTTACAGATTGGCGAAAATATTTCATGAGGGTTTCGTAAGGACGGTTCGGGGGGGGTGCGGAAGAGAAGAAGGTCCAAGGTTCAATGATCAATGATCAATGATCAATGATCAAGGGTAGGATTGGACATTGATCATTGATCGTTCCACACTTCACCCAACCTGCGAGGAACGACCACCCACCCCCATACCCCCGTCCTCTCTTCCGTGCTAATATACGGGTTTGCCTTGACAACGATATACTTCGCCGAGAGTAGCCAATGTCCATGGCCCGACACATTTCCTTGCGGGGCGTTTCCGTACATAACCTTGACGCCATCGATCTGGACATCCCGCACCAGCAGCTTATTGTGCTTTGCGGCCTCAGTGGCAGCGGCAAAAGCTCTCTGGCGATGGACACGCTTTATGCCGAAGGGCAACGTCGCTACATCGAGAGTTTTTCGGCCTATACGCGCCAGTTTCTCGAACGTCTGGACAAACCCGAG
>CAZISU010000883.1:0-3420 GCA_964541935.1 uncultured Planctomycetaceae bacterium
GCCCTGGAACTGTCGGCCGCGGTCGAGCAGTTCGACGAGGCACCGCGGATGGAAGCTGCGTGCTTTGCCGAGGAAATCCTCAGGCGCCGCCTGGATCGTTACGCCGTCGACCGTTGCCAGGTGATTTCGGCTTGCCAGAAGGTAATCCGCTTGGCCGAGGCGACCGCCCGGTCTCGACTCTCGCCCAGTAAGGCGAACGTCGATATTGCGGCCGATGATCGAGTTCAATCTGGTATGGCCGCCCGCGAGAATTCAGCAATTACCAGCGTGCCCATTGCCCAACTAGCGGCCTTGCCCGGCGGCGGGTTGCCCAAGACCGACGAGCCGGTGCTCGAAGGCGGCCGGCTCGACGATCAGTATTACCGCCTAACCCACCGCTTCGACCCGCGCGATCTGGGCAAGTCGCTTGCGAATGAACAAAACCCGTCGCAAAAATCAACAGGAGACGAGCCTCACTGGTTCAACGCACCCAGAGTCGCCAAACCGCTCGACGCCGATCGCGGTGCTGCCCGCTTGTCCGGCCCGTCGGGCGGGGCCATGCGCTTGCCAGACGAACGAGCGGACGATGGAACGCAAGACCCTCAGGCCGGCATGCCCAAAACCGACCAGTCGGGCAAGCAGCTATCCGACGTGAAAACGGTCGATCTGCTCGAACGTCTCAACGGCGCCGACACCGCAACCCTATCAGCCGTCCGCAACGAATTGCGATTGCGTGGGTTCAAGGACCACCATTTCCGTGTGGCCGCCAAGCTCTTCGATCCCGACCCGGCCGTGCGTGCTCGCCTTGCCCGCGAACTTTTGGGTGTGCCGGGGCTCAATCCGCAACCGTGGTTGTTGGTGCTGGCCCGCGATACGAATAGCGACGTACGACTCGTGGCCATTTCGCTTCTGGCCACGGCCGCCGACCCGGCCGTGTTGGCCGAGGTTGAACGGATCGCCGCCCGCGACCCCAACCGGCGCATACAGCGACAGGCACAAAGGATCTCACAGCGGCGGGCACTTCGTTAAAGGGACAGAAGGCAGAGCGGGAAAGGTTTTACAGAAGGGAAGTAAGGAAACGAAGGTTTTTTTATGTTTAGCCCGGCCGCTTGCGGCCGGTGGAAGTGGTATGACATCCTCCACGGAGCTATGAGGTTTGAGGTTTGAGCTATGGGCTGTGGGCGGTGAGCTATACTATCGTGCCAGCCCACGGCTCACTGCTCACAGCTCAAACCTCACTGCTCACAGCTCAAAGCTCACTGCCCACAGCTCACCACCCATCAACCGAGAACCAAGACATGAACTCTGCCGCCGAGAATGAGCCTGATTTGCCTGATGGGTTTTCAACCTTGGACCGCGACGAGTACGTCGAGCAGGCGTATTTTTTTCGCACCTTGCTCGAACGCATGCAGCAGTCTATGTCTTCGCAGGAGTTGTTGGTTTCCATCAGGCACGAGATACTGGCCACCACGCGGCTGCCCATGGCATTGGATTTCATGTCGCAGGAACTGCGTCTGACGGGCGGATTCGCCACGGCCATGAGCCGGCTGCCGCATTACTTCACGGCCTTTCAGACGTTCGTCGTGGCCGAGGCCGAGAAACACGAGGGGCGATTCGATTTCCGCGTCGCTCTGGAGGTCCTCTATCGCGAGGCCGACTATCGCGCCAAGACGGCTACGCCACAGGGCGTGTTTCTCTTCCAATTCGAAACGCTGTGCCGCAATCGCCTGGGCTACGACCTGGGACTGGCGGCCATGGCCGACGACCCCATCTTCGACCGCGGTTGGCGCGAATGGATCTTGACGGTACGTCACCAAGTGGGCCTGGTCGACTTCGCAGACATGATCTACGTCCGCAGCCAGCACTACCGCGACAAGCATCCCGAAGAATCCAAGCCGGTGCTGTTCGGGACCAAGGAAGGGCAGATTTCCTTGGCCAACCGCCGCAAAGATCCGCTGTTTTTGTTCTCGGCCTTGCAACGCCACTTGGCCTACCCGCCGGTGCCCCGCCCGCGTCGCGGACCGCAGGCCGAAGACGTGCTGCCCACCTTGCAACGAAAGGTCGAACGGCTGGAATCGCGGGTAAAACTGCTGGAGGAGGAAGTCCGCGGTGGGATCAATCTCAAGCGGTTTTATGGGCCAAAGAAGCCGGACGAGTGAGGAAATGAGGAATGTCGAAATCAGAATGAGGAATGAATGACGAATGCCAAATTAAGAATTTCAAAATTCAGCATTCAAAATTCTTAATTCTTTCTTCATTCGAACTTCCTCATTCGACATTCAGGAAGGATGTTTTCCTACGCCGATTTCTTCGCGTCATAAAGATACGGGTTCATCGACGCATCGTTATACATCTTCATCTGCCGATAGATCTTGATCTGTTTGCGGCCGGCGAAAATGTCTTCCAGCAGTTCGGCCAGCGAGTTCGACAGGTCGGCGTGCTGTTGGTAAAGAACCGTGAGCTTGTCTTCGGCCTTCTGGCGATGATCGGCCGAGGCGTCTGCGCGGTCGGCCTGCTCGTGCATGTGGAAAATTCGCAACGACAGGATGGAAAGCCGATCGATGACGCTGCCGGGCGTTTCCGTATTGAGCCGCGCCTCGGGCTGGGCCGCAATGTGCTCCTGTTGAAGTTCCTGGATAATGCAATCGTCCAGCCGCTCGATGAAATCGTTACGCTGTTGGTTGAACTTGTCGATGCGTCGCTTGACAGCGGCCAGTTCCTTTTCGGAAACGTCCAGGCTCCGCGCGATGTCTTCTTCGTGCCAAAGCTGGAAGTTGCGTTGGTGCTGGCGGCAGACAACGTTCAAAAACCGCTCGTAACGGTTGTCGATTTCACGTTGGTGCCATTGCTGCACGGTTTCTTTGTGGAGGTCGGTAATCGCTTTGACATCGATCATTATATCACCTTAAAAACTGGGTAGCACACTTGCCGCGAATCGGCTACAGTTCGCGTAACGATAGTTCACTAAATAACCCGCACAGGATAACTCCCACAGGGCAGCGAGCGAGCAGGATAGCCATCCGCGGAGTTTGAGGCAAGATGAAAAAGTACCACAAAACGGCCATTTTGCTCGCTACGGTCGTTTTGTTGGCCGTTTGGGCCGTCTCCAGGCGGGCGGAGACCAGACCAGACTACGGGAGGGGAAGCCAAACCGAGTCGCCAGTGTCTTTGGCCCCAAAACAAAAGCTCCGCATCGGAACATTCAATATCCATAGGGGCAAAGGCGACGACGACCGACGAGATTTGCCTCGCGTGGCCGAACTATTAAAAGGCTTGGATCTGGTAGGCCTCAACGAAGTGGCCGGAAACGAACTATGGGGTTCAGAGAGCCAAGCCGAAACTCTGGGCAGGCAACTCGACCTATCTTGGCTATTTTCCCCAGTTCAAACGCGATTGCTCGACGGCGATCATTCGTACCTCATGCTCAACGGCTTGATTGCC
>CAZISU010000884.1:0-3412 GCA_964541935.1 uncultured Planctomycetaceae bacterium
TCGAACAGTCGTCCAACGCCAAGCAGGTCTCCGAAGCCATCCAGGGCATCGCCGAAGTCACCGAACAGTCGGCTGCCGGAAGCGAAGAGATGGCGTCTAGTAGTGAAGAGCTTGGCGCTCAAGCCGGTTCCCTACGCGACTTGGTCAGCCGCTTCAAGACCGACAATAGTCGCTCAGAACATGCCAGCATGGCGTAAGGCCATGGAATCAACACCATGGCGGCGCGTGGGCTTGGGTCCTCTCCCTTCCCTAGCCCCGCGCCGGCCGTGGTATTATGAACCGCCGTCTTGCTTTTTGGGGTGGTTATTGTGTCGGCTTTCTAACTGCCGCCACAATGACCGCCCCTTTTTAATGCAAACTACCTTCTGAATAAATCGGGGCTGCTATCCATCCGCACTTGCTTCTTAATTGTTTTGTATTGTCGACAAGTCAGATAAACGTGCAGGTCGTCGCTTGCCCCTCGGATGGTGAAGCCCTCGTGTGACTCTATGGCGTAGAGCCAGATTGCCCGTCTAACTGCCACCTCTTACTTGATGGCATTCTGCCGTTGGGTGCAAACTCCATACCAAAGCGTCATGCCGTACAGCTTTGAGGGGCCTAAAGCGTTTACATTTCTTAAAAAAAGTGTTTTTTTTTCGTAAGAGTTTGCCTTATCCTGGAACTTATGAGTAACGGCAGAAATAAAACAAGGCGTAACCAAATGGACCAAAGCTCCTTAATGTGCGGCCAAGCGAAGATCGGCCTGAGCCAAGAGGCAATCTTACGTGCCTTGCTGGCAAGCAGAACGAGCCTGCTCGGATACATCTGGTCCATGGTAAGAGATCCACACGTCGTGGAAGACATTTTTCAAGAAGTATCGGTTTTGGCCATGGAAAAACGCGGTGAATTTGCCAGCGAGAAACCCCTGCCGACGTGGCTACGTCGCACGGCCCGTTTCCAGGTGCTCGCCCATTTCCGCGACGCGCAACGAAAGCCGCCCATGCTCAGCACCGCCACGTTTGACGTGATGGACCGTGACTGGGAAGAAGACAACGGAAAACCGTCGGGCGACACGATAAATGCCTTGCACTTATGTTTGGCCGAGTTGGCTCCAGCCGCGCGACGATTGCTTACGTTGCGTTACAACGACGGCTTGGCCGGCACCGAAGTGGCCGAGGTTGTTGGACGAAAGGTCGGTTCTGTTTATACGGCCCTTAGCCGGGTTCATAGCCGCCTGCGGGACTGCATGCTTAAGCGTTTGAGCCAGGAGGGGGCAAATGCCTGAACATAACCATAACGAGATGTCCGCTGAGGATTTTCAGCTCTCAGTTGTACGCTACCTAGACAACGATCTCAGCGTCGACGAGTTGGTGGCGTTCGAGCAGCAGTTGCTTGAAGACCCGGCCAAGCGTCGATATCTAATCGAAAGTTGCTGTATTGTTGGTGCAATCGCCGACAGCGAAAACACGATTATCGACCGCCATTCACTGCATGCGAGTGAACTCCCCTTCGAACAAGAAAACGAAGCCGGCAACAAACGTAGCCCAATTTTAGGTTTTCTGGGCGACTATTCGCCACCGCTTAGCGGCGGTTTTACCAGCTACGTCCCGTTGCTGATGGTTGCCATCGGGCTCTCAGCTTTTCTGTTCGGCTTGGGCTATCTGGGGCATCAGAAACTTGGTCAAAGCCCGGTCGAATACACAATTGCCAAGGACTCGGAGAACCGTTCGGCGGCTCCGTCCACCGGACCGTTGCATCCGGTCCCAACACATACGGGCCCGGTTCAATCGCTTTTGGCCGATGAGACCCCAACGGGCGGCCCCGAATCCGTCGCGCGACTTATTGAAACCGTGGAGTGCCGCTGGCTCGACGGTGGCCCCGAAGTCGGCGATCCCCTGGACCCGGGCAAGCGTCTGCGTTTGGAGAGCGGTTGCATCAAGATCGCCTTCGGCAAGCGGGCCGAGTTGATCCTTGAAGGCCCGGCCGACTTCTCGGTGACGTCGGCTACCGGCGGCGAGCTTCGCTACGGACAACTCAGCGCCGAGGTTTTCGACGCCGGAAAAGGTTTCAGCATCGATGCCCCCGGCATGCGGGTGCTCGATCTGGGAACGGCCTTCGGCTTCCACGTCGACCCCGATGGGCAAGGGCAGGTCCACGTCTTCAAGGGTGAAGTCGAAGTGGCGCTCACCAAAGAAGGAAAGCAAGACTCGCGACGTTCGCAACTTTTGACCGAATACCGAGCTGTGGCTCTGGATGCCCGCGACGGAAACATCGACTCGCTCAAGTTGGATCCCTCGCGTTTCATTCGCACATTCGACCGTTCCGATCTGGATATCACGCGGGAATATGTCGCCGAGGTGAAGGGCTGCCGGCCCGTGGCCTACTGGCGATTCGAATATCTAGCCAACGGCTATGTGCTCAACGAGATGAACGACCACTACAGCGGTTCAAGCCCCGTGATGCGTCTGGTTCTGAGCGAGGACGTGCAAAACAAGACCCTGGCCGTCGACCAGCGAAGCTTGACCAAGCCCTACATGTCCGTGCAGGAGCCCATCAAGGAACTAGCGGGCTCCAACTTTACTATCGAATGCTGGGTCAAGCCCGACGGCTACCAGTGGATCACGCCGGTTATGCTCTATTTCCCCAACGAAGCGGCAGAAGCAGCGAAGAAGATCGCCACAACAGGAAAGCGAACCGCCGAGAACACAACGCCAGTCGCCGCACTGGTCGAGCTTCTGCCAGGAATCGGTAATGAAACAGAACCTCGCGTCAAACTGGCCCGGGCCTTGCACCGCATTCCGCCCACCGGCGTCTATCACGACGGCGTCGACAGCTTCTCTAATAAAGAATACGAACCCGACCGTTGGCATCATTTGGTAATGGTCAACGATACTGACGAGATGCGACTTTATATGAACGGTGAATTGGTTTCCCAGGTTCCCATAGCGGACAAGATTACCGAAGCACCACTCGTATCAATAGGTCGCTTTGATGAATTCATTTATCCGCACCGTCGCGCTCAAAACAAAGAGATGGCGGGACAGATAGACGAAGTGGCGCTCTACGATAAGTGCCTTGACGAAAAGACGATTATAAGGCACTACCGCCTCGGCATGAGAATCGACAACATGCCCACAGACTAGGACACGCCTGAGTAACTCTTCACACTAAAAGGGACGACAAGTCCCGAGATGGCGGGATTTCCCGTAACTTTAAGAAAAACTGCGTGGAGAGTCCGCGCGCACAGAACTTGGCCCCATAAGCCTTAACAGCTAAATCCCAAAGGGCATACCCTCGCAAAGGAACTTATTATGAGAAAGCAACGAAAAGCTTTTACGCTTGTAGAACTGTTGGTCGTGATTGCCATCATCGGCATCCTGATCGCATTGCTGCTGCCGGCCGTGCAGGCCGCCCGCGAGGCCGCACGCAGAAT
>CAZISU010000885.1:0-3391 GCA_964541935.1 uncultured Planctomycetaceae bacterium
ATCAACGTGTCCTTGCGAGTTCACGACTTCAAGCTGCCGGATCGGGTGCCCTTTCCGATCACGGTTTGGACTTCACCGGCCTTGCCCTGGGGTGGCAAGATGAGTGGTGAGCAGTATCGCGATTTTCTGGCCGAACTGCTCGACCATGGCATCGACCCCGTCTCCATCGGCAAGGAAAACGTGCCCAGCGACGGCGACTACAAGAAATACGACGCGAACATCGAGTTCTGCCTCGAGCGCGGCATGCAGGTCTTCGAGCTTCCCTCGCCCGGCGACAATCCTAAAAAGCTCCGCCCGCTGGTCGAACACTTGCGCGAAAAAGGCTGGATCGACAAGGCCATCGTCTACTCGAACCTCGACGAGCCGGGGCCCAAGCAGTTCATCGAGCGCAACGTGCCCTATTGCGGGGAGCTTAACCGCTTGTACCCCGACCTGCGAGTTTTTCTGGCCAGCGAGTATCATGCCGATATCGACAGCGGATGCAATATCTGGATGAGCGATCTTTCCAGCGGCCGAGGCGCCGAATTCGCCGCCGCCAACCACGGCCGCGCCGCGCTGTGGTTCTACTATTGCCACCTGCCCATCCGTATCGATTTCCAGCGACCGCTGGTCCAGGCCCCCAACATGCAAATCGACTCCGAGGCCATCGAACATCGCCTGGCCCCCTGGATCGCCTGGAAGTACGCCAGCCCCGGCATGTTCATCTGGTCGGGAAACAGCGAATGGCATAAAGCGGACGTGGACCGCAAAGACTGGCAAGAACGCGGCTGGCAGCTCTCGCCCAAACGCTCGCCGTTCCCATACGCGGGCATCCACAACGGCAACGGATACATCATCTACCCCGGCCCCTGCCCCACCATCCGCATGAAGGCCCTCCGCGACGGCCAAGAAGACTACGGCTACCTGCTGGAACTCAGCCGCCGCGTGAAAAGCAGCGACGACGCCACGCTCAAGGTCGCCGCCAAAAAGCATCTCGAAGTCCCCACGGCGGTGCTTGTCGATTCGCACTATTTCAACCGCGATCCCCAGTCGCTGCTGAAAACGCGAGGTGAAATGGCGCGGTTGATCGAGTCGCTTGGTGAGCGGTGATGAAATAGAAAAGTGGTTTTCGCCCATGTTAACGCGTGATCGAGATGCCAAACATAGGTATCGGGTTAAAAATAACGAACTAAATGTTAGCCCAGCCGCTTGCGGCGGTTTTAGATACGCGGAAGTACGGTTTCCTCTTCTCTATCAATGATGCTTGTCGTCCCCAAACCGCCGCAAGCGGCTGGGCTAACAAGTTCAGCATTCGAGCTCATAAAAGGACGAAGAGCCTCAAGAAAACAAACGGGGGCGCCACGTCGGCGTCCCCGTTGCTTTGCTCGTCATGATGAAGTTTTCAAACTGCTGGATTATCCGAGCGGTTGATCCCAGTCGCCGAAGACGGCGTCGAAGATGTTCTTGCCCTCGGCCTTTTTGTCGGTGGGCCGGTCGATTGAGAGGTCTTCGTGGCTGTGCATGGCGAAGCCGGCTGCGTCGAGGCGGATGTGTTCGCCGACCTCGGGGATGTCGCAGTTGAAATCGGCTTGGCTAATGTCGTCGATTACCGTATCGAGGACCGCCTGGTCGACGCTTTGGTCGTCGGACGGGTTGAGCTGGTCGTCGTGGCCGTTGAACATGCGGTCCCAGGTGACGTCGCCTTCGAGGCGGTCTTCGACGCGGGAGAAGTCGGCGGTCGAAATGGTGCTTTCCAGCGAGACGATCTCGGCGTTCATGGCGGCGCCGATGGCGGCGAAACCACCGCCCCCGACCGTGGCCGAGTCGTAGGCCGTGAGGATCATCTGGGCGCTCAGTTCCGAAGGCAGGCGACGGATGCCTGGCGAGATGGTCGAGTTCATGAGGTCGCCGGGATGGGCCGCGGCGCTGAGGTGCTGGCCGGCGGCGTCGAGTTGGGCGGCGAGGTCGGCACCGACGAACAATTGTTCGCCTTCACCGTCCGACTCGACGTTATCGGCGAAACCGTCGTACTGTTGCATGAATCCCAGCGTGTGTCCGACCTCGTGCAGGAGCACGGTGTAGAGGTCGTACTTACCCTCGGCCGGAGCGCCGTCGAGTTGCGAGTACCAACCGATTCCGGCGGCGTCGTCGTCGAGCGTGATTCGTCCGCTGGTGGGCCGTCCGTCTTCGTCGACTGCGAGGATCTGGCCTTCGCCGAGTTGGCTGGTGCCGAAATCCTTGACGACGAGTTGGATGTCGATGGGCTCGTCCAGGCCAAGCTTTTGCTGCCAGGTTTCCACGGCGGCTTCGAGAACCTCGTGGATGGCCGAATCGCCTTGGGCTTCGATGCCCGTGCCGATCCAGCGTTGCAGGAAGCTGGCTGGATAGGCGATATCCGAGTCGCCGTCCTTAGCCTTGCGGTAGTTGCTGGCGAAGAAGGAGAGGTCGCCCAGGTCGATGTCGCCGCTCTTGTCGTAGTCCGACGCCCACACGAACGACGCGTCGCTGGCAAGCACGTCGGTCTGATACGATTGGGCGAAGAAGGCCAGGTCGCCCAAATCGACGACATCGTTATCGTCGACGTCGTAGGGCACGGCCCACAGTTCGGTTGAGGGCGCGGCTGCGAGCACGATCTGCGACTCGTCGACACCTTCGACTTCGATTGCCGCGTTTGAGATTTCCAGGCCCAGATCGTGCGGGCCGATCACGCGGTTGAGCGAATCGATGGCTACCTGGTCGCCGTCGAGCGACTCGAACTTGACTCGTCCGACCATCACGAAACCGTCTGTTCCCAGACCGTCAGCAGCGGCCGAGCCGCTTAGCCCGGAGACGATACCGTCTACAGAAATGTCGGCCGAAGTGTTTTCCGTGAGGCCACGTCCGTGCTGGACCTCGACGGCGGTGAAGTAGTCGCCGTTGTAGGCCAGGTCGAGATTGGCGGCGTTGATTCCGCTGCCCTCGCCGGTGCGTGCCCAAATTTCCACCCAGTAGGAATCCCACTCGTCGATCCAACCCTCGCTGATGGGCAAGGTGTCGACCTGGCCATCGGCGTCGAGTGCCGTGGCGGACTTACTGAGTGTCATCACCAAGTTAGTCTCGTCGGCCGCCGCGGCAGTTTGCGAAGTCTCGGCGGCGGTTAGGGCTGCCAAGGGTAAATCGGAGTTGATGGTGCCGTTCAAGATAAGATAGTCGCCGGGCACGCCCGTATCGCCGCTGATATCAATCGTTCGAGTGAATGGTAAAGACAATTCTAGCATGCCAGAGCCAGTATTCTTTATCAATACGCCGGAGGAATCAAGGGTGTCATTTAAGGTGTGTGCCGTTAAGTTAATACGGTTACCAATAATAGTTTGGCGATAATCCAGATTTCCCTGCGAGACAGTATAGTCTATAGTGCTCTGGGAAAAATTAG
>CAZISU010000886.1:0-3386 GCA_964541935.1 uncultured Planctomycetaceae bacterium
CGACCTCAACCTACTCTCCGACATCCGCCACACGGCCCACTGCCACCCGGCCCTAGCCCCAGCCACCGCGCTGCGCCTCGGCACCCTGGCCGGCGCCAAAGCCCTCGGCCGCGATGCAGAAGTCGGCACGCTGGAACCCGGCAAACACGCCAACCTCACCATCGTCCCCTTGCCAGACCGCAAAGAAACCGACCCCCACCGCCTCCTCTTCGATCAAAACGCCCCGGCGTGTGCAACTTGGTTCCACGGACGACAAGTCCATCCCTAACCCCCAATCTGCTCTTGCTTTCTAATTATCCAATCGCTAACATCCCCGCACAAACGAGGGGTTAATGCGGAAGTTCGGCACAAAAAGGACATGCCGGGCGGCCTGCGAATTCTAAAAACACTGGGGAGTTAGCCATGCAGCCCGTTTTCGCCAAGATCGTCGTCTTAGGCATTCTTACAACACTATGCGGATGTGCGTCCGTTCTGAGCGACTCGGTTTATCCCGTGGCGATCAACAGCAGTCCCTCGGCCGCCGAAGTTACCGTCACCAATCGCAACGGGGACGAAGTCTTCCGCGGCCAAACGCCAACCCAGGTGGAATTGAAAGCCGGCGCGGGATTCTGGAAAGGCGAAAACTATACGGTTGCATACAGCAAACCCGGCTACGAACCATGCGAAGCAAAAATCGAACGCAACATAGACAACTGGTATTTCGGCAATATTCTTCTCGGAGGCATTCCCGGCGGTTTGATCATCGACCCAGCCACCGGCGCCATGTGGAAACTTGAGGATGTCAACACGGCCCTCACTCCCACCACCGCCTCGAAAAGTCATAACCAAAACAGCACGGGCCGCTTGCAGCCCGTTGAAAAACTAACAAAAAAGTAGCTTTTTCGTGTTTGGATTCCACCTCAGTTGGCGCTGGCTAATTCTGTTTATCTAATCTGCCAATAGCAGTAACGCCTCTTCTCACGTTCTACGCTTGTGTTGACAAGTCGTGTTTCACCTTGTAGCATACGAATATAAGGATATGCGAATATATCAGTGTGTCACAGGAACGGCAGAAGCAAAAATAGATGAAAAAAATTGGAATAATTCGTTGCCAGCAAACAGAGGATTTATGCCCCGGAACAACAGATTTCAAAGTGGCATCCCTAGGCAAGTGTGCATTTAAGCAAAGTGGGCCCGTTGAAATTGTAGGTTTCGTCAGTTGTGGCGGCTGCCCGGGAAAAAGAGCCGTCGCAAGAGCGAACCTGATGGTGGAGAGAGGTGTTGAAGCAATTGCTTTTGCGTCGTGTATCTCCAAAGGAACTCCAATGGGATTCCCGTGCCCCTCTTATGAAATAATGAAAGAGGCAATTCAAAAGAAAATCGGTCTGGACATAGAAATTATCGAGTATACGCATTAAGCCACGGCGTGCTTTGCTGGGGGTAACCGAAGAGCTTACCCCAGCTCGAACGCGTACTTCAAGCAAAACCAAGACCCGATTAGCACGAATATCCAGCCCGTGATCATCCGCGCCCACCATTCGGTTTTGGCTATCGCGTTGTAGGCCTTGCTGACGTGCCCGGCGCTGTAGGCTAAAAGAATGGCAACAAGAATCACCGGCACGGCCGTGCCGATGCCGTAGACCAGCGGTAAAACTCCAATCGCGCCGGGCAAGCTGGCCTGCGGCAACGCGATGCCGATCTTTCCCAGAACCGCGCCGATGGCCCCGGCCTCGCTGCCCATTATCAAAGCGATCAGCCCGAAGAACCAGGCGGCCGACGTCGGGCAAAACGAAACGGCAAACAACACGCCCAACACAAACGCGCCCCAGATGCCCATTGAATCGACCCGCTTTTGCATCGACTCGCTCATCATCGCGCCGCCCGCGGTGACTGTGATCAGGCCTACCAGGAACATGCCCAAGAGCAGAAAGATCGGCCCCAGCACCAGGTGCATGTACTTCTGCAAAAACACCGACACGGTCGGAATCGAACAGGCAGTAATGCTAAGAAAAACCGCCAGCCCCAGATACAACAAACAACGCCCCAGCGTATACAACACCCCGGCCACAATCACGCCCCGCGGGTCCGTCACCTTACGCCCGATATAAGAAATCGCCGCAATATTAGTCGCCAGAGGACATGGGCTGATCGAGGTCAAAACCCCCAGGTACAGGGCAGCCAGCGTATAAAGAGTGTAAGTCCACATTTGCATAAACCGTTCGGTTTTGTAGGGCCACGTCGCGGACGCGCCCTGCTACTTCGCATGATCTGATTTCATCTCATGGCACGTTGCACAATTCATCTTCACAATTGTCTTCGGCGCAACCGTGTCTTCGCAACCGTTCTTCTCGGACGGCCCCGAATGGCACTGGACGCATGATTCGGGCGGACACGTTGCCTGCCTCTTACAATCGCTTGCGACTATCTCGTCCAACTGCATTTCCGCCTCGTGTCGGGCATTGAGCAATTCAACTACCTTGCCCGCCATATCGGCCGTCATGCGGCGACAGCGATCTTTCCTCTTCTTACTCGTCGGCTCTCTATCCGCCTCTTTGCACCAGCTATCGACTGAAACGTGGCACAAAACCGACTGCGTCACCGTCTGTGGAAAATCCTTCCCCTCCGCTCCAGCGGGGAGAAAACGCGGCAGTTCGGTCGATTCATACCATCGAAACAATTCTGCGATAATATCATCCCGTACTTTTTTATCCTGGTGGAACAAGCCGATCACGGCCGCCCCGCCGTTGCACGTACCGCAAACCGTCCCCCAACCGCCGACGCCACCGTGCCCATACTTGAACATATCGAAGGGCACGGACGGAACAGCAGTGGCGTCCTTGCGTGCAACCTCGCTTGTAATGCTCTTGATCGTGGCGTACATGCACGATCCATCGGGGTAAATCGCGTAGGCCAACTCCGCCACCCTTTGCGGAGAAATCGGAACATATCGCGGCTTTCCAGTATTCTCAATAGATTGCGAACCGGCCATCTTCAACCCGAAAGCACCCGCGCCTAATGTCAAACCGGCAACCGATAACGCCTGTCGTCGTGAAATGTTGCTCATATATTTTCTAGCGATGAAACTCTATTGTTAGTCATTACTTTGCGGCGCTGGCAGAGGCGTTGGTAACGGCAAAACGCCCGGCGCCGCGGGCATCTCCGGTTCGGTTGGTGAGGCTGGCTCGGCCGGCCCGACTGGCTCTAGCAATTTCCGTATCTCGTCCTGAACGAACTTAATACACGCCGGCTTGTCGGTATACAAACCCCAAACCTCGTCCAGCCGTTTCCACTCGCCCGCCTTGCCGTCTTTCATTCGCACCAACACCACGGTAGCCATGTGAACGCCATAGTCGTCCTTGAAACGCTCGCCCACGGGCTCTTCGTAGTTGACCATCTCCCAGCTAATC
>CAZISU010000887.1:0-3377 GCA_964541935.1 uncultured Planctomycetaceae bacterium
AAGCCACAGCTTCAGAAGGCAACAAAGCCGTGCAGGATAAAGTCGCCGTCCCGTGTACATCGGACATCGATTCGGATTACGACAGAAATGCGGCAACTTATGAATGGGCATCCATGTTTTGTAGCAGACCATCTAGAGATCGTGTAAGCGGTTCCGATCCAGACGATGCGCGCAAGTGGCTGATCGCGTCGAAACTGGATTGATGATCGCTCGGCGGTAACTGCGTGATCGTTGTCGTTCGCACTGTTGTCCCAACAAACCACCCTTATTTGAGACATCTCAAATGAGTCGAAAAACGATTGTGCAAGCAATCTGACACGGGAGCAACGCGGCTCCATCTCTGGTGTGATTCTATCCCGTCCGAGATTCCGGACCTTTCCCAAAACAACCCGCTCTCTGGTCTAGGGCCGGGTGCCATGGTCCACGCTTGCGTGGCCATGTCCGTCCGCACCCCGGCTGCTTGTAGATAAAAAACACTAATCCCCACTAATTGTAAACACCGGCCGGTCGCATTGCACACATATGAACAACGGGACATCCCCCACCAGATAGGCCAGCGTCTCAAAAACTCGTCATTTCTGAATGGGCGGCATCAAAGGAAGGTATCCTTGCGACGCCAATCCATCATTGTGTTCGGAAATATCTGGAATAATTTTGCCGAAACAACACCCCCCCACCTTTGTGAGTTACCCTGTCAGCGGACGACGCTTTGCGTTAGACTGATAATGGTTAGCGACTTAGCGGGGACTACTCGTTGACATTCGGCCAATTTCGGCCTGTACGATTCCGTCGCCGCCTCTGAGCAAACTCGAGGAGTGACTATATCCGTGTCCCCGCTCTCTGCGGCGTCGAATATGCTTTTCGCCGATTACGACCGCGTTGCCCGAGCCGATGCTGCGGTGTCTGCCGCGCCGCCAACCGGCGGCGGCCGTGAACAAATCGCAACTGCATTCGGTCATTGAAAGCGTTTGCATAAATTCACAATATTGTACTGTCGATAGAAAGAAGGAAATGATATGAGTAAATTAACATTTGGAGTCATTGGTACTTCAAGGAAAGAAGATGAGCAACGTATTCCAATCCATCCGGAACATATCCTACGCCTTCCTGAGCAAAGTCGTCGTCAGCTGATATTTGAGGAAGGTTATGGAAAACCATTCGGTATTACTGATTCAGAAATGGCGGTTCAGTCGGGTGGTGTTGCCACACGCAACGAACTATTAGCCAACATTGGGAATGTCATTCTTCCCAAACCAACATTAGCGGATTTTGAGGAACTACGCGAGGGTGGAATCCTTTGGGGTTATCCGCATTGTGTGCAGCAACGGTCGCACACTCAAGCTGCGATCGATCGCAAGCAGACACTCATTGCCTTTGAAGATATGTTTGTTTGGGGACCCAACGGAAATATTGGCCGCCACACTTTTTACAAGAACAACGAAATGGCGGGCTACTGTGCGGTCTTACATGCCCTGCAACTGAAAGGAATCGACGGGCACTACGGAGCCCAACGCAAAGCGATCATTTTTAGTTTTGGTGCGGTCAGCCGCGGCGCTCTATACGCCCTTAAGGCACGTGGATTTAGAGATATCACGATCTGTATCCAGCGTCCCGACCACGAGGTACGTGAGGAAGTGCTTGATTGTCACTATGTCCGCATTCGTGAAGGCAATGAAGGTGAATCGCGTATGTTGGTTATTGAACACGATGGATCTGAACGGCCACTGCTCGATCTGATTAACCAATCAGAAATCATCGTAAACGGAACCCTTCAAGAACCTGATCATCCCCTCCTTTTCGTGACTGAAGAGGAAATATCTTACCTCAAGCCAGGAAGCCTGATCATCGATGTCAGTTGCGACGACGGTATGGGATTCTTTTTTGCCAAACCAACCACCTTTAAAAATCCCATGTTTCAAATTGGAACTGTAGATTATTATGCCGTGGATCATACACCAAGCTATCTTTGGGAGAGTGCCTCACGGTCAATTTCTGCTGCTCTCATTGTCCACGTACCGACTGTACTCGATGGACCTGAGGGCTGGCAGCAAAATGAAACTATTCGAAAAGCAGTAAACATTGATGCTGGTGTGATTCAAAAACCAGACATTATATCGTTTCAGAAACGCCAACCGTTATATCCCCATGCATCCATCAATACCGGGAATAACTGATGGTTTGAAAAAGTTTATCAAAACTTTAAGTGTGTGTTGAAAAACGGTTGTGCAAGCAATCTGCCACGGGAGCAACGCGGCTCCATCTCTGGTGTGATACCGTCCCGTCCGAGGTTTTGGGACCTTTTCCAAAACAACCTGGTCTATGGCTCGGCTGCTCATTACTGGTGTTCTCCTAACTCGTAGACCGGCACGGTGTGGCATTCCGTGCAGTGCTGTTGCCGGGTTATAACTCGGCCTACGGTGCTATCTTTGTCGATAACGGCAGGAACCAAAGGAAATCTACCGCATGAATAACCCGAAGTTTACATGCACCGCATGCCAAGACACATACAAGCACAATGCGAAGACGCTTCCCCTTTTTAGCGTACCGGCGTTTTTCTTTTATCTTGCATGCATTCGTTTCCAACAGTTTGCTTGTGAAGCGAAAGGGAAGGGATTATATGCACTGTGTTCTGCGTGGTGCTTGGCATTGCGTCAGGCCATCGTGGGAGCAAGGACACATGTGCCCTTGTGCATGAAATGCAGGCGGATGGTTATAATGTTGACAATAATGACGTACCTATTAGGCGCTACAGCTATAATCAGTGTGTGGCGAGGACAATAGTCTGGCAGGGCGAATCGCAAGCTCGTAGCTCGGGTCGCGACCCGTTTTTCGTTCATTTTTCATTCACCTTTTCCTCCACTACCAAAACCCACTGTGGTGGATTGCCTTCCTTGAACTCATACACTTGGGAAACCAGTGTCATTGTCCCTCTTAGATCCATTAAATTGGAAGAGTCCGCCGAATCTGGTATCAATGGCAATAGCTTGGATTCCAGCGACTCCCATGTACGCAAGTACGTAAAGAATCGCTTGGGCACCTTCTGTGAAAACTCTGACCAGGAATACTTGTCTGGGAAAAAATGGGTAGCTGAAACGCTGGATTCATCCCAGTAAACGTATGAGCATTCTTCTGCGTCGAGATTATGCCACCAAAAATGAAAAGGGAAGAAAAGAATGATGTTTTGTTCCATTCCCTTGGAAACAAAGAGGATTGAGTATCCTTCCATAAGATGATATCCGGCGTAAGAATACTGCATATTCTTCTTCGTGTTATATTCTTTTTCCTGAACGGAAGAGATGACCTTTTCCACCTCGGACGGTGGGATTATAATGGCCTGGGAAATTAGGGCGCGTCAATAAGGTGAATTCGCAGAAGGT
>CAZISU010000888.1:0-3377 GCA_964541935.1 uncultured Planctomycetaceae bacterium
ACTTCCAATCCAGCAAATTATCCGAGCGGGCGAAACGCGTAGTAAAACGCTTGCCGGCTACTTTTTTGGGGCTACCGACTTCGAAGGCCATCACATGGCCCTTCTCGTCCTTGCAAACCGACGAGTTAAAAATGCCCCAACCGTCGGTTTTCAAGGCCGCCCGCGATTGCCAGTTCTTCAGATCCTTAGACCAGAAAACAAATACTGTCGGCGTATCCCAGCGTTTGACTCCATAAACGTAGACCGTATCGCCGTCGACAAAAGCACATCCCAGGTTATGTCCCGCAGCAAAGTTTGGGGTCGCTTTGCCGCTTTCAACGTCGACAAAGCGGAAGTACGATTTGCCTGTCGTATTCGGCTTGTAACGCTCGCGAACATACTCGAACCGATAAAGCTTATCGTGAAACACGATCGGCGTAGCCTCGACCAGATCGCAGTCTATTGTTCCGCGTTTAACGATTTTTGGCTTCTCCGTAGCCAACGCAACGCTGGAGATCATAGCCATGGCGGCAAATAATAAAGAGTGGCGAAGTGTGAAAATCAACATGAGCTAGCGTTCCTCTCTTCTACTGAAATGGGCGGCTACAACCGGCAGATTACATATAATATAAAAGGCAAGTGTTTAATCTACACATCTGTACCGCGTTTGTCAATGTTTCATTTGCAAGCAGTTGAGATTATGATTTTTTTGTCGATGAGTTCTGGAATTGCTTGTTCTCCCACGCAAGGCAGCCTTGAAGACCGCCAGAAATATGGTACATATTTAATAATATGAAAACGCCTCCAGAAATCTCGCAAATCGGTGTTTTGCCTCGAAACGCCCTCCGCCATGAAGTGACACGCCGTCTTTTGGGGGCCGTCTTTCGGGGGGAGCTCCCGACCGGAACACGACTGGTTGCCCAAACACTGGCAAAACAGTTCGGCATTAGTGCTACACCGGTTCGCGAGGCGCTCTTGGAAATGGAGACCATCGGAATGGTCGAGTTTCCACACAACCGTGGCGCCGTCGTTAAGCCATGGGAACGCCGCCAAGTCCGCGAAGTTTTTCACCTGCGACGCATACTCGAGGCCGAAGCGGCCCGATGTGCTTGCGGGCGAGTCGACGCTGAACCCCTCGCAACTCTCAAGGCGGAAAGCACCGACTTGCTCCATCGCGACAAGGAAGAAGGCTGGACCGACGAAGCAATGGCCGTTGACCGGCAAATGCACACCCTCATTGTGGAAGCATGCGACAACGACCGTCTCACGGACGAGGTGCGTCGTTACGATGTGTTGATTCAAGCGATCCGCGAAGTGGTGGGCAATCAGCAGGAAACGCAAACCCAAGCCATTCTAGAACACTTGGCGATCATCGACGCCCTTTTGGCGAATGATTCCGAGGTGGCTTCCGCTCAAATGGCTCGCCATATCAACAACGCCGCCGAGGCCATCGAGAACATCTTATTCGACGACGAGTGATTGCATTATAGTGGGCGAAGGAACGACGCGGGTAAGTTCCGCTATCGAATTCTCAAGCCCATTGGCTACGGCCAGCTTTTTGAACTCATCGAGTATCCGCAACCCCAGCGGAATTCCGTCTTTGAGCCTTTTTGCTCGGGTAATCAGTTCAGGTTCGCCTGGAAAAAGAACACGGCCCCCCGGCTCGGATGCCGGTAAGACGCTCCATTGGTCGATTAGCCCTGCAACGCGGGCATGAAATTGCTCCAGCGGCACGAACCGCGAGATATCCAGTGCGCCGACCAGCCCACCAAGTTTCCTGGGTTGTGAAAGATCGCCGTACATTTTAGGGATGTCCGGGCCGAACGGCGAGCCGCTTAACATTGCGCATAGGACATCTATCATCAGCCCCAGTCCAGAGCCTTTGTAGCCGCCCATCGGATAAAGCGAATCTACAGCAGAAGCGTCGGTGGTATCTTTTCCATCGGCGTCGACGGCCCAACCGCTCTCGATGGGAACCTGTTCAATTGCCGCATTGGCCACGGTGTTCCACGGAACCTTGCTGGTTGCCATGTCCAGGCAAAGGGCGCCATTGTTGTTATCGGAGGCTGAGTTGGGGGCTCTTGGAGCCGTGATGCAAATTGGATTGGTGCCACAAAAAGACTGCCGCGACCCGAACGGTAGCACCATGGGGTCGACGTGCGTAAAGACGAAACCGACCATGCCGGCGTCGGCGATTTTCAATCCGTATTGAGCCAGGGCACCGCAGTGGCTCGAATCTGATACCGCCACCCAACCGGCGCCCGTATCGCGGGCGAGTTCGATCGACTCTTCGGTGGCACGGTCCATAACGACCTGCCCCAGTCCCCGATCGCCGTCAACCCTTGCGGCCGACGGGCCAAGCTTCTCGACCTTCACTTGCGGACGGGGGTTGATGCTGCCACCCGCTATTCTTTTAAGATAGTGCGGCAGGCGGGCCACGCCATGCGAGTCAATGCCGCGCAGATTCGCCTCGACTAGCATGTTGGCGACCAATTTCGCATCGCTACAGTGTAGACCGGCTGCGGAAAGTAGATTGGTGCATAAGCATTCCAAAGCAACAGGGCTTACATTATGGGAATCAACCCGAACTTGCGGCATTTTCGGTGCATACTCTGCGAGGAGTTATAAGGTGACAGTCAAATCTGAATACCAATATAATATGTAATCGCAGGAAGCACAATATTTTGCCTGAAAATGAAATACGAAATAATATATTTTCCACTACAGGGGGGCACAATACTCGGCGTATATTGCGAACCAATCTTTGGCGATTGAATCTGTGAGTAGATCAAGCCGGGTTGTAAATATGGCGGCGGATTATATAATATGCATAAAGACTCCTGTCGGTCGATCTTCGTGATTCGTCTCACCCCCGCCCGATTCTGACCGCAAGACATGGAAAAAATGATATGCGGAATCTTAACAAAAGAAATTGGCACCAGCATCACAACCCTAAACCGTTAAAGCTCAAACGGTCATTGCTCTGGATGGTGTTGCTTGCCGGGGCCATTCTTTTGCTCTCCACTCAAGCAACGGAAACATATTCCGCCGCACCGGTAACGAGTTTCACGATTCGAGCCGACTGGTTCGACGAAGGAAATGTAAAAACCTGTCAGCCCGGCAGTAGCTATGCCGACAAGTATCCGTGTATATATAACGGCGGAATATTACCGAACCGTACACAGTACGAGCTGGATTTCCCGGTTACGGCCGAGTACACAATCGTTGGGCTCTACGCGGCGCATCGCTCAAGACCCGTCGATATCTTCCTGGACGGAAAAAAAATTCACCACGGTTTTGCCTCAACGACCGGAAATTGGAATACCAGCACAGCGAAATGGGAACCGCAGTGCAAAGTACGGATTACCAAGGGCCCACACACGATAAAACTTCAGGGG
>CAZISU010000889.1:0-3376 GCA_964541935.1 uncultured Planctomycetaceae bacterium
TGAAATGCGCGACCTGGAAACCATGGAGGCCGCCATTACGGCGGCCGAAACGGGCCACATCGTCTTCGGCACGTTGCACACCACGGGAGCCCAAGGCACGGTCAACCGAATCATCGACGTGTTTCCCACCAACCAGCAAGAGCAAATCCGCACGCAATTGTCGGTGGCCATGATCGGCGTGCTTTCGCAAAACCTTTTGCCCAAGATCGGCGGCGGGCGGGTGGCCGCGTATGAGATGATGGTGATTACCTCGGGTATCGCCAACCTTATTCGTGAAAACAAGACTTTCCGTCTTACGTCCATGATTCAGACCGGAGCCAAGATGGGCATGCAACTACTGGACGACCACATGTTCGATCTCTGGAAAGCAGGCACAGTGGAAAAGGGCGAGGTGCTTTTGCGGGCCAACCAGCCCGACGCCTTGGCGGCCAAGATCTCCCGCCACGAACGCGGCTTACTAGACGACGAAGACGAGCCCAGCACCAACAAGGCTAAGTAGCGAGTTGAACACAGCGAGTTAAACACAGCGACGGCAACGAAACACAGAAAGCCGCTTGCGGCTTCGCAACACTGATTTTTTTGAGGCGTAACTCAAGATGGCAATTAGGCGTATCGGTCAAATACTGGTGGATCTCGGGTTCATCGACGACGATCAACTACAGATGCTGCTGGACGAGCAGGACCAGCGCAGCGGCGAGTTGTTCGGTCAGATCGCCATGGACATGGAGTTGATTACCGACGATCAGCTTGCCCAGGCCCTGGCCGAGCAGATGAACATGCAGGTTGTCAGCTTGGCCGACGTTGCGGTTCAGCCCGACGTGCTTTCCCACGTAACCGAGCCCATGGCTCAGCTCTACCGCATCATTCCCATCAGTTTCCGCGACGACATCCTCACCGTCGCCATGTGCGACCCGCAGAAGCTTTCCATTCTCGACGAACTGCGTAACTTCCTGGGCTACGAGGTCCGCGCCGTGGTCACCACCGAGCGCGATCTGCTCAAAGCCCTGGAGCGTTACTACGCCATCGACGGCGAGAGCGTCGAGACGCTTATCGCCGACATGGAGGACGACCCCGACCTGGCAGCGGCCGCCGCGGCCATGGAGCAGAAAGACGGCCCCCTCGACCTCACCAGCGTCGAGGCCCTGGCCGACAGCGCCCCGGTCCGCAAGCTCTTGAACATGGTCTTCCTCTTGGCCATCAAGGACCACGCCAGCGACTTGCATTTCGAGCCCTTCGAGAACGAGTTCAAGATCCGTATCCGTGCCGACGGCGTGCTCTACGAAATGGTGCCCCCGCCGCGCCACCTGGCCTTCGCCATCACAACTCGAATCAAGGTCATGGCCGACCTCGACATCGCCGAGCGTCGCGTGCCGCAGGACGGGCGAATCCAGCTCAGCGTGGGCGGCCACCCCATCGACATGCGTGTCAGCATCTTGCCCACCATGTTTGGCGAAAGCGTCGTCTTGCGGATCCTCGACCGTTCGGTCATCATGCTCGACCTCGACGCCATGGGGCTCGACCCCACAAACCTCAAGGATTTTCGCCGCCTTATCCGCAAACCAAACGGCATCGTCTTGGTCACCGGTCCCACGGGTTGCGGAAAAACGACCACGCTCTACGGTGCTCTGACCGAGTTGAACGTGATTGAGGACAAGCTCATCACAACCGAGGACCCGGTCGAATACGACATCGAGGGCATCGTGCAGATGCCCATCGAAGAGGGCATCGGCAACACCTTCGCCCAGTGCTTGCGGAGTATTTTGCGACAGGACCCCGACCGCATCCTCGTGGGCGAGATCCGCGACCTCGAGACGGCCGAAATCGCCGTACAGGCGTCCCTCACCGGCCACATGGTCTTCAGCACCTTGCACACCAACGACGCACCCAGCACGATCACGCGTCTACGCGACATGGGCGTGCCGCCCTTCTTGTTGACGGCCACGCTCGAAGCCGTGCTGGCTCAGCGGCTGGTCCGCAAAATCTGCGTCAAGTGTCGCGAGGAGACCATGCCCGACACCGACAAACTGTCAGACTTGAACCTTACGCCCGACGACGTCATCGGCAAGAAAATCTACCGCGGACGCGGCTGCGAATCTTGCAACAACACGGGCTTCAAGGGCCGCAGCGGACTGTTCGAACTGATGGAAATGAACGACGCTTTACGCGACGAAATCAACGACGGGGCATCGACCCAACGGCTGCGAAACGCGGCCCTCAAGCAAGGCATGCGGCCCTTGCGAACTTCGGGGCTTTGGAAACTATACGATGGCGTTACAACCATCGACGAAGTTATACGCGAAACGGTTATTGACGATTAGTAAAGGATGAAGCCATGCCAACCTTCCAATTCGAAGCGATGGACTCCACCGGCAATGAGATCAAAGATGTGATCGATGCCCAAACGGAGGAAGAGGCTCAAGCTACTATACGGCAGATGGGATACTTCGTCACGAAGATTTCCGTGAAGAAGGCTCGCCAATCTGCCGCCGAGAAAAAAGCCTCCAAAAAACAGGGCAAGTCGTTCGCCATCGGTGGCGTGAAGATGAAGATCCTCACCGCCTTTACGCGACAGCTTTCCATTCTGCAAGACGCCGGCCTGCCCATTCTCCGCAGCCTGCGAATTCTCGAACAGCAGTCCAAGCCGGGCGCGCTGAAAAACAGCCTCATCGACGTCTGCGACGAAATCGAGGCCGGGGCCACGCTCTCCGAGGCCATGGGCAAGTCTCCCAAGGCCTTCAACCGCCTCTACGTCAACATGATCAAGGCCGGCGAGGCCGGTGGTGCCTTGGAAATCATCCTCCGCCGCCTGGCCGAGTTCCAGGAACGGGCCGAGGCTCTGCGGCGGAAGGTCAAGGGCGCCTTGGTCTACCCGGTCGTGGTCGTCACCTTCGCCGTGGGTATCTTGGTCTTCATCATGATGAAGATCGTGCCCGCCTTCCAGAAAATCTTCGAAGACTTCGACACCGAGCTGCCGCTCATGACCGAGGTGCTTATCCGGACCTCGGAAATGCTGCTCGAGTTTTGGTATTTATTGCCCGGAGTGCCGATCGGAATATGGCTCTTTATCAAGCTCCTAAGAAAATTCTCGGCCGGACGCAAGGGCTGGGATCTGTTCCTCTTGAAAATGCCCATCTTCGGCCAACTAGTCGAAAAAAATATCATCGCACGAACCACGCGAACCCTGGGAACGCTCGTCTCTTCCGGCGTGCCCATCCTCGAAGCCTTGCACATTACCAAAGAGACTTCGGGCAACGCCATTTTCGAAGAACTTTACCAGAAGGTCTACGAGGCCATCCGCGAGGGTGAATCCATCGCTGTGACGGCCCGGGCGATCAATCCCCAGGTCGAAGTGCGAGTGGTATGGACCAAGACCTGG
>CAZISU010000890.1:0-3372 GCA_964541935.1 uncultured Planctomycetaceae bacterium
CCAGCCACGCGCACGGCTTCGATGTCGTCGCGGATCCTCTGCAACAAGTCCGGCGATTCAAGCATTTCCCTTGCGGCTTGCTTGACGTGATCCGGCATCGCGGCCAGGTGGTCGGGCCTTGCGGTTTCCGGCTCGGGGTCTTTCGGCGGCTTGGCTTCTTCGGCAGCGAGCTGGAGTAACTCATCGTCAATACGTTGCCCTGCATCTCGGAGGCCGGGATTTTCCGAAAGCAACCTGGTCTTGAGCGACTCCCGCGAAGATTGCTTGGTGATATTGATCTTGTCAACCGCAATTATACGGTCCCCGGATGAGACGGTTATAGTACCGTTGCCGGGTTGGCCATTCGGTGACCACTCAAAAACCAACGATGGGCTAGCTTGCGATTCATCCATGATTATCGGTTTCCTTTCCGTCGGCGAGATCGCCGTATCTTCTTGGTTGTAATATCAACGCGACGGACAGGGGCCGCGTCTATTAATCGTTCAACTTCCGCGAGCGACGCGCCCGCCGCGAGCCACGCCCTCATGTCCTTGCACGGGTGAGGTGGTTGGATAACGCACACCGACGCCAGCATGGCCAAGACAGCCGCCAATCGCTCGGCGCCATCTTGGCCGGGCTTGTCGTCGTCGGCGACGATAGCCACGCTACGAGGTCGCAGGCGACGCACCAGAGCGGACAGATAATCCGTACCACCAGAACAGCTTGGACGGCCAACAGCCGCGAAGCCCAAGGCGACCGCAGCCGCCGTATCGGTTGGGCCTTCCAGAATTAGTAATCGTTCGGGCTGGCCAAGGTCCGACGGGATGAACAAGCCATTCCCATCGGTCCCGACCTCGGCATACTTACGACCGTCAGGCCGTCTTAATCGAATCCCGACTACCTTTTCGGCGGAGTCGCTCATGGGGAAGGAATACGCGGCTGCCCGAGCGGACCAACCTACGCGAAAACGACGCAATGTTTCCGCCGGCAAACCTAAATTATCCGCCAACCACTCAAAGCGACCGGGTGTCAGGGCTGATTCGTATTGGGTGGCCATCGCCTCAAAGTCAGGGCGATCTTTCGCGGGCTTGGGTGTGGACGATACCACAACACGACGCCGCGACCGTCCAGGGCCGGGCCAGTTGTCATCGCGCAGACGGTGCAACCAGCCGGATCCTTCTATGTGGTGCCCTGACTCAACACGCGGACAAATTGCCGCCGTCGGGTTGTCAGGCTGTCCCGTTACGAGGCACCAATCCGGCCGCTCGCACACTGGGCATGGGTGTTGTCGGGTTACTCGTTTCCAATCAGTATTTTTCATGCACCACCTCCATTGTATTCTCGCAAGGCACTAATGACGACATGTCGCATACCCTCCAGATCTACCGAGTCTTCCTTCTCGCGGTCGATCTCAAAATTAAACGACTCAATATCAATTACGGAGTCGATGGCGTCCCTGAGGATCTCTTGCAGTGCGACAGGCGAAAGTGCTTCGAGTTCCCAAACGTCGTCGCCGTATTCATTCACGAAGTCGCCATAGCCGGCGGACTGCTTTTTCGCCTTGCCGCCGGGAGGGAGATTCCACTCGGAAGTCTGGGAGGCATTAAGGGCAACCTTAATGGGCTCGATTTCCTTCACATTGAAGTCATCGTAAATGGAACGTGCGAGCGACCCGGCGATCACCTCACCAGGAGGATCGAAATCCGAGATCACAAGTAGAATAAGCCGATCCTTCCCACTTTTGCGAAATCGATTTACAATCCCACATCTTGGAGGTAGCGAGCATATCCCGCGGCCAATTGTCATTGGTATGCAGTATTCGGCCGCCACCGATCGTATAGTACCCTCGATGGTGTTTTTTTCACCAACGATCTCGATATGATTTGGCTGGGATTGCATTAGGTCGCGCCAATATCCACACCCAAATTTATCCATCTGTTGTTTCATGAACCCCGGCGCATTTTTATGAGTGTTCCATATAACAACGGGACGGGTCTTGTCCGCGATCACCTCGTAGGGAATAATCCCCTCAATGCGAGCGCGAACCAGAAGTTTTACGAGGCCATCGTAGCTTCTTCCATCGGTGTCATTGCAATAGACGGAGTCAGGTTTGCTGGCGTGTTTCAACGGAGGATCGTTCAGCAAGTTGTAGTGAATTTGCCGCACGGATATTGGTAAGAAGTCTTCCAGGTCATCGAGAATCTTCTGGATGGCGTCCAGCATGGGCTTTTTCGCTGGCGTGATCTTCGACCGCTTCATGCCTTCCCGGATGTCGATCATATTCTCGACGTTTATTGCCGATGCCTCCTTTCGGTGTGCAACGAGTGATTGATAGGCCACCTCCGGATCAGCATCAATGGCGTTCTCACGTAGTACCTCATCGAACGTCTTCACTCGCTGCCGGTTGTACTCTCGTAGTAACTGCATAAACTGGTCGGGATCGTCGTCCCTGTCGAAGTCGAGCACGCGGCAAGGAACATGCCGCAATCCTGCCCGCTTGGCCGCAGTCAGACGGCGATGTCCAGACACGACGAAGTAGTCGGCGGTCACAACCAACGGCTCCTGGACACCAATCTCGGCGATACTGTTGGCAAGTGCGATGATGTCCGGGTCGGACGGATCGATCGGTCGATATAACTGGTCGTTTTCCGGTGACGAGATCAGCTTGTGGGTGGGGATTTTACGAAATGCCGCTTGCGGCGTTTCTGGTTTTGTGGTGGTACTTATCATTTGCTGCCTCCCACGCTCGTCGTAATCCCAAGCTCCAAGCGACGGGACTCGATAATCAGTTCGAGCGCGGCAAGCTCCGTGCGTAGCAGTTCTTTTATGCTCATGCCCCACCTCCTTCTTGCCTCATATTCTTAATGGCGGCTTTTATTTCGTCGGGATCGTACAAGGTCCGCGTGCCAATTTTGTATGACGGAATCGGGCCCCGGGGAGCGCTGTAGTTCCATAGTGTTTTGGGACATACTGACGCGATTTCTGCCGCTTTGTCCGCGCCGACAAAAAGCCTGCCCGGCTCGGTCGCGGCCAGTTGCGGCTGGACCTCCAAAAATGCCCTTTTGACTGCTTCCTGCAATGCGTGCTGGAATTCGTCACTGAGGAGGTCCGAGAGTGATAGCGATACGTTCATTTGGCGTCACCCCCATCGTCTTTTGATGCGCTGTCCTTGCTTAGCTCCTCTCGCAGCCGGACAAACGCATCCTCGGTGTAGACTGGGACTGAATCGGCGAATGCTCGCGGTACAACGTCGGGCATGTCCTCAAGGATCGACCGGACTAGGTGGATTGAGATCCCTAGCCGTTCGGCCATCGTCCTGGGTGTCCAGACTCTTGGAATTAAAGATGTCATACTTTTCTCTTGATATGGGGTTACGGTACTGTGGGCCGCCAT
>CAZISU010000891.1:0-3367 GCA_964541935.1 uncultured Planctomycetaceae bacterium
ACGCGAAAAGCTCGATATGGAACACATAAAGGCCCGGCTGTTGGGCCATTGGGGATCAGACGCCGGCCAATCCTTCACGTATATACACCTCAACCGCTTGATTAACAAGTACGACCTGAATTCCATTTTCATTTCCGGGCCCGGCCACGGAGCGCCTGCCATTCTTTCAAATGCCTATCTCGAAGGAACCTATTCCGAGATTTACCCGTCAATGAGTGAAGACGTGGCGGGCATGCAGCGCTTCTTCAAGCAGTTTTCGTTTCCCGGCGGGATCGGCAGCCATTCGACTCCAGAAACACCCGGCAGTATCCATGAAGGGGGCGAGTTGGGCTACAGTGTTTCGCACGCGTTCGGTACGGTCTACGACCACCCAGACTTGATTACACTCTGCATGGTGGGTGACGGCGAGTCCGAGACCGGCCCATTGGCCACCAGTTGGCACAGTAACAAGTTCCTCAATCCCATCACGGACGGGGCCGTCATCCCGGTTTTGCACCTGAACGGCTACAAGATCAATAACCCGACCCTTTTGGCCCGCATCAGTCACGAGGAGTTAGAGTCGCTGTTTGTAGGCTACGGATACACTCCATTATTTGTCGAAGGGAGCGACCACGACAGCATGCATCAGGCCATGGCCGCCACGCTGGAACATTGTGTTCTGGAGATCCGCGAAATTCAAGAAGAGGCACGCAGTTCCGGCAAGGTAGTCCGCCCACGCTGGCCCATGATTATCCTCCGCAGCCCCAAGGGCTGGACGGCACCGCGTGAGGTAGACGGCCACTTCCTGGAAGGTTTTTGGCGGGCACACCAGGTTCCGTTGGCCATTGGCGATAATGAAAAACATCTCAAGATACTCGAAGAGTGGATGCGCGGCTACGAGCCCGAGAATCTTTTCGATGAAGCGGGTCGGCTCATACCCGAACTCAAAGCGTTGGCACCGAAAGGTAACCGACGCATGAGTGCCAACCCGGTCGCAAACGGCGGCTTGATCCGCAAGCCCTTGGATATGCCCGATTTCCGCGACACCGCCGTGGACGTCAAAAAACCCGGCGTAACGCGGGCCGGCAACGTCCCCACACTCGGAAACTTCCTCCGCGAGGTCATGCGGCTAAACATGCAAAACTTCCGCATCTTCGGGCCGGACGAGACCCAATCCAACCAGCTCCAGGCCGTCTACGAAGTTGCGAAAAAAGTCTGGCTCGGCGAGTACTTCCCGGAAGACGAGGACGGTGGCGAACTGGCCACAACGGGCCGCGTCATGGAAATGCTCAGCGAACATACCGTGGAAGGTTGGCTCGAGGGTTACATCCTTAGTGGCCGTCATGGCTTGATCAACAGCTACGAGCCGTTCATTCATGTCATCGACTCGATGTACAATCAGCACGCCAAATGGCTGGAGAAGTGCAACAAACTATCTTGGCGAGCTCCGATCTCGTCGCTTAATCTACTAATCACTGCTCTGGTGTGGCGGCAAGACCACAATGGCTTCACACACCAAGACCCCGGATTTCTTGACGTGGTTGCAAACAAAAGCCCTGAAGTTGCACGGATCTACTTACCGCCGGATGCCAACTCCCTTCTGGCAATCGGCAACCACTGCCTCAATAGCATCAACCGCGTCAACGTGATCGTCGCGGACAAACAGGTCCATTTGCAGTACCTCGACATGGAAGCAGCTATTGAACATTGCGAAAAGGGTTTGGGAATCTGGGATTGGGCCAGCAATTCCCAGGGCGCAGAGCCCGATGTCGTCATGGCCAGTTGTGGCGACGTGCCCACGATGGAATCATTGGCCGCAACCGCACTGCTGCGCGAACATCTTCCCGACGTGAAGGTCCGCTTCGTGAATGTCGTGGACCTGTTCAAGCTGGTCCCCAGCACCGAACACCCTCACGGCCTCACGGACCGCGAATTCGATGCAATTTTCACGGCGGACAAGCCCGTAGTATTCAATTTCCACGCTTACCCGTGGCTCATCCACCGGCTCACATACAGCAGACCCGGCTCGCACAACATCCACGTGCGTGGCTACAAGGAAAAGGGCAACATCAACACGCCGCTGGAACTGGCCATCCGCAATCAGACGGACCGTTTCAGCTTGGCCATCGACGCGATAGACCGCATGCCCCGCTTCAGCGATACCGCCTCCGCTACTCGCGAGGCCCTGCTCAACCGGCAAATAGCCTGCCAGCAGCATGCTTATGAGTTCGGCACCGACCGGGCCGAAGACAGTGACTGGACGTGGCCCTATTAGATCATGCACGGTCAGCTTTAGAAAGGAGAACTCCTATGGAGACACTAACTCAAGAAACGTCCACCGACGAGGCATCGTCGGCATCCGCCCAGCCTCAAGATCTACTCGATCAGTACGGATGCGGTCGGATCCCTTTCACTGGAAACGTCGATGCGTTCTACGAGCGGCATCTTAACTTCGACTACGTGAAGGATCCGTCGTCGATTGACTCTCGCGAGCGGTTCGAGGCCGTTGCCCGAAGCGTGCGCGACATCCTCTCGCAGCGCTGGCTGCGCACGAAAGAGACCTATCGACGCGAAGATCCGAAGCGAGTCTACTATATCTCGATGGAATTCCTCATCGGCCGCTCGTTGATGAACAACGTCAGCAATTTGCTGCTCGCGCCGTTGGTCAACGACGTGGTTCGTCAGGAGGGTCTGGATTGGCATGAACTGCTGGAGCAGGAGCCCGACGCAGGCCTGGGCAACGGAGGTCTGGGGCGACTGGCGGCTTGCTTCGTGGACTCGATGGCCACAATGCAAATCCCGGCCATGGGATACGGATTGCGCTACGAGTATGGGATCTTCAAACAGACGATCGAGGACGGCTGGCAACGCGAGCAGCCGGACAACTGGCTCCGCCGCCCGGATCCCTGGGAAGTCGCGCGGCCACACGAGGCCGTAGATATCCCGTTGAACTGCTCTTTCGAGATGCGTGGAGGGAGACTGCAGACGGTGGTTGGTCGTCCGTCTCGTCTGATTGGCATTCCTTATGATCGCCCGGTAGTGGGCTACCGTGGCAAGACTGTCAACACCCTCAGACTTTGGGCCGCAGGAGCACACGATTACTTCAACTTTCGGGAGTTTAGCGGTGGCGACTTCGTGGCCGCCCTAGCCGAAACGCTTGGCGCCGAAAATCTCACCCGCGTTCTTTACCCTGATGACTCGACTAGCCGGGGACAGGCCCTGCGTTTCGTGCAGGAGTACTTCCTCGTGGCGTGCTCATTGGCGGACGTGGTGCGTCGTTTCCGACAGGGCAAGGATGACTGGAACCTGCTTCCCGAAAAAGTGGCTATCCAGCTCAATGACACGCATCCGACCATGTCCGTTCCCGAGCTGATGCGCATCCTCTTGG
>CAZISU010000892.1:0-3364 GCA_964541935.1 uncultured Planctomycetaceae bacterium
GCAGTTCGTTTTGCGGCGCCAGATTCGACTCCCCGCCCGACTCCGCACAGATATCCCATAGCGGAAGTTGCACCACCTGCTCGATCGGCAATCGCCGCACGATCACCGATGACGTCTCCACATGAATCCGCTGGTGCTCGATACCCATCATGATAACCCAAAACGGATTGTCCCAATCGATCGGCAACGTCAGTGGCATCTTGCGGATAACCCCGTCGACAAAATCGCGCACCGCAGCGCGATACTCGCGCACCTCGCCCACCGTGGGCCAATCGTAATGCGAATCGTTCAGATCGTCCCAAGACATCTCGTCCACGCCCACCGCAAACATCGACTCAAACAGCGGGTTTAATCGCTTGTCGGAAATCTTCGCCACGATCAACTTGTTGATATAAAAAGTTGCCGTATGCCCCAGATAGAAAATCAATGGATGACGCAGCGGTTCGGGCCGCAAATAGAATGCCTCGTCCGAGGCCAGCGTATCGTAGAGCTGCTCGTCAAGCGTATACGTATCGTGAAAATAACGCCGAATTTCCTCACGCTTCGACTCGACATCGCCTTGATCGAGAACCGTGCTGCGGGTATTTCTCAAATCCATGAGTTCCTTCCCCAGAATCAAAAGTTAGCGGCGGGGCTTGCCCCCGCGTGAGCCTACGCAAACCGCGTGAGCCTGTGCAAAACATTAACCACGATTCTAACGCACCCGACCCATATAACGCAAGAACTCTACGTTAAGCTTCCCGATATCCCCGAAAACCCGCTCGAATTCCCGCCGCCGCGTCTCGGGCGTGTCCCATATCAGGGGTTTTTTCTCCGCTAGAAACTTGAGGTACTTGGCGTACTCTTTCGGTCGCTGTTTGATGAGAAAATAAGTCAACCCCCAGGCCTCGGCATAGGCGTCCAGGCTCGTCGACGTGTCGCGAAAGCGGTCGTCGTCCGTTAGCAGCGTCGCCAGCGAATCCTGTGGGCGGCGCCGCATGTAACTTCTAAAGCGATTCAACCGCGGCGTGTTGACTTTGCCGATCCCACGCCAGCCTTTTTTGCTACGCAGGTCGGGCGTCTCGAAGAACACAGCCACGCCCTCGCTGAACCACACAGGACAATCGCTGTAACGCGCGTGCAGCCCGCAATTGAAAGCAATCTGGTGCGTGGCCTCGTGAACGACCGTAGCCATCGTGGCCGCTGCCTGCGGGCGGCTGAGTATCTTGGTAATCGCCGCCAGGCTCGACGAGCCGCGACCTTGTGCCCGTCCCACGCCGGTCAGATCGTACATCACCATACGGTTGGTCCGCAAACTGAAATAGCCGATCGTCGAAGCCGCCGCGTCGCCCAACTCGGCCCGCGCGAATTTCACATAGGAAGCCTTGTCCCCGAAAACCACCGCCACCAACGGGAACTCGGGCTCGGCAAGCACAAACCCTTTGCTCTTCCAGTAAGTGTTAAACGCCCGATAGAGCCTTATGAACAGACTGCCGCACCACTTGGCGTAGCCCTTGGATGTGTTGTGAAAAACCATATAGCGGGGCGTGCGGTGTACGCCGAAACCGCCCGGCAGTTCCGCCAGAATGCGAGCCGATAACTCGTCCTGATCGAGCGGCTCAAATGCCGTCTTGTCGCTCGTGTGTTCGACCAACTCCTCCGGCGTAACCGTCCAAATCACCCCGTCCCGAGCCATCAGCATCAGCCCCCCGTCCTTAGCCTCGACCACCAACCGCCCCTCAACCCTAACCTCTTCACCCTCACGCTCGAACGTAACATACTCAAGCCCAAAACCCGATCCGCAAGCAAACAAACAAGCGGCCAGACAGAGGGCCGTGATGTAGATAATATTATGTTTATGCACGTGTTGAGTTGGGGTATGAGTTACCGTAGGCCGGGTCTTGACCCGGCTGTAGAGCCGATAGGCAATTGGCGCAAAAGCCGGGTCAAGACCCGGCCTACTTCGCGGCGACGTTCTTCCATTATACCAAGCCACCCACATCACCACCCCCGTAAGTCGCCTTTTTTCACCCACTTAATCCACACAACCGACGCGACAAGCACGGTAAGCCCCGCAAACATACACATCTGAGCCAGACAGATCCCCGCCACCTGATCCTCCACTCCGTAGTGCAACAGCCCGAAAATGCGGATCGCCAACGTAGTTACGCCCGGCGGCACGACCAATATCGAAGCCGCCAAATCGCCCAAAGCCACCGCAAAGGCGATCAGCCAGGCGACCGGCACCGCCCAAGCCCAGCAGGGCAGCGCCACGCGGAAAAACCGTGCCAGCGGCCCCGCCCCGTCGACCGCCGCCGCCTCGAGCATCTCATGCGACACGGACCGAAAGGCGTACCACAATAGCAAAATCCCCACCGGCAGCCCGCGAATCACAAGTGCCAGCCAGGGCGCGAAGATCGAGTTGTCGTAAAGCTCGATAAACAACGGCACGCCCGGCCGGTTCAAGAGCCAGATTATAGCAAACCCAACGAGCGGCCCCGGCGCTGCCAGACATACGCTCGCGGTCGCCAACGCCGGCAACGCACACCATCCACCGCGCCGAGCCAGCCAGGCCAACAACCCGCCCAAAACCACAACCGCCGTGGCCGACAACCCACAAATCAAAAGCGACCAGCCAAATTCGCGCCGATACCGCCAAGGGCTATCGGCCACGATCCAAAACAATTTCCCCGGCGAAAAGGCCCGCTCGTGCCCGGCTTCGGTTTGTGTGACCAGCACCCCCGCCTTATAGCACAGGCTCCCCAAGGGCACGCCCACCAGCAATAACAGAACCCCAGCCACCCCAATCGCAACCGGAATTTTCCACTTCCCCAACCTATACACCAACGGGCGGCCCACCGACAGCGGCCGTTCGCGCGGAGCCAGTTTCGCACAAAGCAGCAAAGCCGCCGTCACCAGACACCCCGTCAAGACGATGCCCGGCAAAACCGTCGCCGCCGCCTGCCCCGGCTCCTGCCCAATCGCGATTTGCGTGTACAGAACCTCGGCGTACGTACGCACCACAAACAGGTCGGTGACCACCATCTCACCCGCGGTCACAATCGACACCCACAGCGTAGCCACCAACACGGCCGAGCCAACCGTGGGCAACAGCACCCGCCAAAACACCCGCACCGCCGAACTTTCCAACAAAGCCTGCTCCTCGAGTTCCGGCTCGACCAGCCGCAGCCCCACCGCCACCATCAGCACCACCCAAGGTACCGCATACATCGCATGAACCCAAACCGCCCCGCCCATACCTTCCAACAAAACGGGCCCGCGCGTGGCCAGCGTATACCAACCCTGCAACCCAAACCCCGCCTGCCAAGCCGCCGCCTGCAAATAAAGTGGCACAAATATCATCACCCCCATCAACCCCACCCCC
>CAZISU010000893.1:0-3360 GCA_964541935.1 uncultured Planctomycetaceae bacterium
GCCTGTATGACAACTCTATTTTCCTTTTGTGTGTATCGCAGCGTGAAGATTCGTTGTTCCTTGTTGTATTCAGAAGTCATCTTCGATGTTGAAAGCCAACCCTCAGCAATACCTTGCTTGCGAAGAAGCATGAGCTGACGATACCAGTCATACATTTCTCTGTCTCGCATATTTGTATCATCGATTTTGGTTTGGTAGAACGCCTCGGCATCCGAAGGAAAAACGGCGTCATTTCTAATATGTGGGGGATAGTTTTCTGTGCGGCCTTTATCAACGTCGTTTCGCAGTCTCTCATCTTCAAAGTCAGCAAAGAAAGGAAATGAGGAATCAACGGCAAATTCTTCACCCATAAAAATCAAAGGGATGCCTGGATAAAGCATTACCAGACCTGCCGCTGCCTTTTGAAACTGTTTTGAAGTCAGATGGTGAATTCGACTGCCGTGTGGATGATTACCTACGGAATCATGTGTCTGAAGGGCCACGATCAGCGAATTGATGTCGTTCCGCTGCTCGTTATCAGAATGAAAGGCAGCACGCTGTGATGCGGAAACCCGTTTCGATTCGGCTCCTGCATAGACAAACCCGTGTTCCAGAGTATCGGCAAGATCTTGTGCGCCATGATATTCACGATGCGTGAGACAGAGGTCAGGCAATGCATGCGAATAGATTGAATACATCAAGTCATCACACCAGGTTGCATCGTATGCTGCTCTGTCCCCACCCTTGGTCAGTAAATCATGATTATACACATTGGTTTCCGCAATCAAGTGAATCTGCCAGTTCACAGTCGCTGCATGTATAGTGACGGCTTTTCGGATTTGATCTAGAATGGTTGGCTGGCTGTCGTCATACATGCAATGCACTGCATCCAGCCGTAATCCATCAAGATGAAACTCTTCCAGCCAGTAGATCGTGTTATCAATAATGAATTGTTTGACGTGTTGGCAATCTGCTCCGTCGTAGTTAAACGCTTCGCCCCAGGGGGTGTGGTGTTTATTCGAAAAATAGGGTCCGAACTCAGAGAGGTAATTGCCTTCCGGTCCCAGGTGGTTGTAAACGACGTCCAGAATCACAGCTAAGCCAGCAGTGTGGCAGGCATCGACAAAGGCCTTGAAATCATCGACGGTGCCGTAAGTATTGCGGACCGCAAACAGATCAACGCCATCATAGCCCCAGTTCCATTGGCCCGGTGACTGGGCCACGGGCATGAGTTCAATGGCAGTAATACCCAGCTCTAACAGTTCGGGCAGACTTTCGATGGCGTCGCGAAAAGTGCCAGCCTGTGTGAAACTGCCGATATGCAGTTCGTAGATGATCAGCTCTCGCTTGTTTATGCCCTGCCAACTTTGGTCCGTCCAGGGGAAATTTGCTGGATCGATGATTTGCGAGTCGCCGTGGACACCCTCAGGTTGATATTGCGAAGCAGGATCAGGTCGCGACACTGCATGATCGAGGCAATATTGATAGCGCGCCCCGGGATTTACATTAGAGATCGTACTAGAAAAGAAGCCTTGTGCATCGCGAGTCAACTCGTATTGGCTGGTTGTTGTTTTGTTATGAATTTTGACGGCGATAGTTTTCTGTAGAGGAGCCCAGACGCGAAAATTAGTTTCATTGAAAGTAACCGGAGTCGCGCCGAGACGTTTGGTTGGTGTCTCTAGCGGTTCTGCTAATCCAAACCAGCGGCAGCCTTCTAGCACACCTGTGGTTGCACTACCGCGTGCGAGGAACAGACGATTGCTCCAACCTGCCTCTCGATGCAGGTTATAGACGCGTTGCGCGAGTCTACGGTCGGCGTTACCAACAAGAATTGTACGATATCCGGCGGTGAGGGCGGTGAAATCATTTCCCGAATCACCGGCAAAAACAATGTCCTCCGGGTTCAGATTGTACCTTTCAGACCACCACTCAAGTGCGTGTGCCTTGGAAACTGTGGCCGGCAACAAATCAATCAGACCATCGCCGTTGAAAGGATCGACGCTGTGGGTAATCGAGTAGGGTGCATTGGATTGGTCGAGGTCGCTCTGGATAAGACTGACCAGCGCTTCCAGTTGAGATGCTTCTGCATAGAAACTGAGTTTGAAACGGCCTTGCTTTTGTTGTTCCTGCAAACGCAAACCGGGAATATGCTGCAGCCGTTCACGCAAAGTAGCAATGGGCATGGAAGCGATGATCTGATCCTGATAGTCCTGATACGCTACGACTGGAATGAATGTTCCTGAGTCATGACGTTGAAAGATCGATGTGCCGACATCACAGATAATCCACTCAGGTTGTGGGAGCTGAAATTCCTGGATCGCGTTTGCTACGGAATCAAAATGACGCCCGGTGACAAACATTAATGAGATCCCGTGAGACTCAAATTGGCTGGTCAGTGTTTGCAGGTCGGATCGGTTTTGGGAGTCTCGATTGAGGGGAATGAATGTGCCATCCAGATCCGTAGCCAGAACGTGGCCTCGAGAGGAGACGGCTGGTTTGTTTGATTGTTGTTGCGAGGGCATCCGATCGTTCCGTCAAGTTAGACGCGATTCAGCCAGAGTATCTGGTAGGGCTCCAGTATCAGACGTTCTGAGGTCGCGTAAGTTTTGTCGTCGATGACATTTTGAAAAAATCGTCCCAGGCCTGCGGTGCGCAGCTTATTACCTTCGATTTCCTGAGGTTCTTCAGAAAAGTTTGCTAATACAATTAACCGATCACCATTATTGAAACGTACATAACCGAGAATATGTTCATTCGCAGTCGCGATCAGATCCATGTCCTGTCCCGAGAACGCCGGTATTGATTTTCGTAAGGCAATCAATTTCTGTGTGGATCTGAAGATCCGTTTGCGAATCGAACCATTTTCGGTTCCAATGTGGTCGTCCAGTTCTTCCAGGAATTCCCACTTCATTTTGGGGCGATGTATCCAACGTGAATCACCGGCTTTGGCAGGGTCCTTGACAAAATCATAATCGTTGAGCATGCCCCACTCCTCTCCCAGATAGAGCAGCGGTATTCCACCGATACTCAGCGAAACGCCGTGCAGTAATAGCATGCGGCAAATCGCCAGTTCTTTCTTTTTGTCGTCTTCTTCTTCGATGGCTTGTTCCAGCCCGGCTAATGATGCCATAGTTCCCGAAATACGCATGTCGCCGGTTTCATGATTTTCCTGAAATGGAACGCCTCGCGCGAACGAACCGGCAAACTGACCGGTATAGAAGTCATTCAGAAACCTTCGATGGTCATAGGCATTAATGCCAAGCGCCTCTGCATCCGCATTATCGAACGTCCAGCCAATATCATCGTGGCAGCGCAGGTAATTCACCCAGGACGTGTTGGGTGGCAGACGGTGACGATGTTTGAGCGTTTGTACCAGTAAAG
>CAZISU010000894.1:0-3359 GCA_964541935.1 uncultured Planctomycetaceae bacterium
CTCCAGGTGCAAGCAGATCGTCGGTGGGGTCGGGTGGCATAGGCGTAATCGGAGGCAGGCTGTCGCGCGATGGGCGGGCCAGGCGACGTGGCACCGAGGAAATCAGGCGTTCGAGGTTCTCGATTTCGAGATCGACGTTTTGCACCTCGGGGTGGGCCGGCGTCATTTTTTCGAGAAGTTGGGCGCGACGGTTCATCAGACGCGAAAGCTTGTTGTTAAGGTCGGTCCAGCGAGGGTTGTTGAGCGTGGGAGATTGTGGCGACTCGGCCCAATCGCTGCGGGGGAAATGCAGACCGGGCGTGGGTTGGCTGAGGCTGGTGCCGGGCGGAAGTGGGCCTGGTGCGGGTAAATTGGGGGGTGATGATAGTTTCGAGCTGAAATGTTGATTCAAAAAGGCGTCGTAATCGGCCCTGACTTTAAAGAGCTCGAGGCGGGCATTTTCAGCAAGTTTCTTGGCATTTTGGTGGGCGTCACGAGCGGCGGCCCGGCGACTGGCCGTGTCTTGTTGGGCGGCTTGTTCGGCCAGGGCGTCGACAAATCGACATGCCTGACGAGCATCGCCGCGACCACTATAAGTAATGGATATCTCGACAGGACCGCTGGATGCAGGGGCAGTTGTGCCGGTTGTGGTAACGCGGAGCTTGCCGCGAAGTTTTTCGAGCGATTCGGCAGTTACGCCGGCGGAGAAATCTTGGGGGTGTTTTTCGGCCGCCGAGATAATCTGTATGGCTTGCGTCAGGTTGGCGTCGGAAAGGATCGTTTTTTGCAGGGATGCGGTATCGGACGCCGAGGAAGATGTTGGCGTCTGCGTGGGAGAGGTAACGGGGGGGGCCGGTTGAACCACGGTCGCGGTGACGGAATAGTCGCGTAGTCCTGGGGCGTCGGTGGGGCCCAGGATATATGCAAAAGCCGACGTGCCGAGAAAGATTAACGCCAGCAGCGAAAGGGCCACCCGGGCGTTGCGGCATCGGCTTGAGGGCTTATTGCGGGCGGGCTTATTGTAGACTGGAGAATTGTGGCGGATAATGCTTATTGTGCTCATCGGTTTTTCCGAGTCATGGTTTTTTGAGACGGTTATGGCCGACAGGGCAATGGGCCGATTGGTGAGAGCGTGGAATTTTCCGGGGATCTTTCCCAGAGTTCTCCCCATCATTCGACATCGACGTCGAGGGGACTGCGTCTTGTAGGTAAATGGGGGAATGTGGAATATAGGGATTTGGGGGTGTTTCATGAATAAGGGCCGAAAAGATATGTTTCGAGTGAAAATCTGCGGAATTACCAGCGTCGAGGATGCCAGAACGGTTGTCGAGGCCGGGGCGGACGCGGTGGGGCTGAATTTTTATGCGAAGAGTCCGCGGTATTTGCAGCCGGCGGTGGCGGAGGCGGTTGCGGCGGCCTTTCCCCGCGAGATCGTGAAAGTCGGGCTGTTTGTGAATGCGGTCGCGGATGAGATTTGCGCACGATTTGAGCGGCTGGGATTGGATTTGATTCAGTTGCACGGCGATGAACCGCCGGAATTCGTGGCCCGACTCGGAGGGCGGCCGGTGATGCGAGCGTTTCGTGTGGGTGACGAAGGGCTGGGGCCGGTTTACGAGTATATCGAGCGGACCGAGCAACTAGGCTGCCCGTTGCGGGCCGTGCTGGTCGATTCTTATCGCAAAGGCCGTTATGGCGGAACCGGGCAGGTTGCCGATTGGGCCACGGTCGCGGCTTACGAAGCAGACCCGCCGCTGGTTTTGGCCGGAGGGCTCACGCCGGAGAACGTGGGCGAGGCAGTTGCCGCCGTCCGACCAACGGCAGTCGACACGGCCAGCGGCGTAGAGTCGTCGCCGGGTAAAAAAGATCCGGCAGCGGTCAGGGCGTTTGTGCGGGCGGCGCGGGCGGCGTTGGATCTAGAGGCGTAACCTTCATTTTCTCAGGTGCTCTCGGGGCACGATACCAGAGCGATTTCCAGTAGCGGCGGTCTAATTCATAGGGATCAACCGCATCATCGTCAGCATGGTCGGCCGGCAGTATGCCGTAACGCCGCATTTCGCGGAGGTATTGGGGCATGGGACGGAAGCCGGGCATGTCGAAGCGTTTGTGGGTTTGCAGGTTTTCCTGGCCGGCAGCGATCATGGCCAGCAGCTTTTGGTAATCAGGGTCAGCCGTGTCTTGGAAAACGTGGGCCGCTTGGCCTTGTTTGTCGCGGCAGAGACCCAAACCGCCCGACTTTTCTGACAATGGCGCAAGCAGCATAAGCGATTTTTGCGGGCGGCTGAGGTTGAAGATGATGTGGCGGCTGAGTTTAAGACGCGGGTCGTCGAGGCTGAATCGCCAGAACGATATGCCGCGTTCGTCGCATAACGAGCGGGGCAGGATGTCGGCGTTTTGGTGACACGATTTGCAGCGGCGCAGGATGACTTCGGCACCGGCGCGGGTTGTGGGCCAATCGGTGTCGACGTTGACCAACTCGTTTTGAATGTATCCGCCGACCGAACCGCATCCCAAGGCGGCGTATGTGCCCGGGTATGGGGCGCCGACGTCGATCCACAATCGCAGGCGTCTTTTTTCGTCTTCATGGGCTTTAACGCCATGGTGTGTACCGTCGAGCATTTTGAGGATGCGGCTGGCGGCCGATCCCAGTGCTTTGGGCTCGTCGTTGCTTTTGGCGCGGTTGCGATTGTCGGAAAACAGCCGCTGGACGGTCATGGTGAAATAGGCGTGCGAGAACATGGGGCCATGGTCGCCGGTGAGGACGATATTGCCGTCGTAGGGTCCGCCGCGTTTGGTCTTTTCGTATCCGTGGCAGTCGACACAGAGGCGGTCGAGGATGGGTTGAATGTCGCGGGGGAAGTCGAAGGTCTCGGAGCAACCGTCGATGGGCTCGATGCGGTTGGGCTTGCGCCGCATGGCAGTTGGGACGTTTGTCGGCATGACGGTTTCGGTGCGTTGCTCGTGGCAGCCGACGCAGCCGGTTACCTCGCCAGGCTGCACGGTCATGAAACTGCGCATGCGTTTGACGGCCATGTTGTTTTCGTCCAAAGCCACGAAGAACAGCGACCGCAAGGCGGGCAATTCGACGTGGGCCGATCCGTCGGGCTCGACGGGTACGGTGCCCAGCACGCGTTCGAGCGTAAACGAGCCGCCGTAGGTCAAGGGGTCCATGCCGCCGGTGAAGTTGACCGGTTTGGGCAGCGATTCGACCACCATTAGTTTCTTGATCTCGCCACGCCGCACGCCGGCCATGTGGCGTCCCTTGTAAACGTCAATCAGAAAAACGGTGCCGGTTTCTTTTTTGGCGTCAGTGCGGTCGGGTATGACTCGTTCGCGCGGACGACGCATGATGGGCCGCGGTTCGTGGCATTGTAGCCCTGCGG
>CAZISU010000895.1:0-3358 GCA_964541935.1 uncultured Planctomycetaceae bacterium
TGTCGATGTTCGCCGCATCAGCTTTATCGATGCGTTGCGTTGGCTACAAACGGCCCAACCCGGCGATAAACTGCCCAAACTCGTCGTCAACCCGTATCGGCCCAATCGCCTGGAACCACGCGTCCGCAAGCGGCGGCCCAAACAATACCCACTCATGACAAAGCCGCGATGGCAATTGAAGCAAAACCTGGAGGATAAATGATTTACAGAAATGTTATTGCCATTCGGGTCTCACCCGTCTTTTCACCGCTTAGTGGCATCTGGCAAAGAGTGACGGACCAGAGGGCGGCGTTTGCGGTAATCGTTATAGAGTTTTTTGGCACGGTCTCCGCGAAGGGGGCTCATGTAGTGGTTGAATTCCCAGATTACGATTTTTTCTACATATGGACTTTCGGACTTGATCTGGGCGGAAATGCGATCGATGGGGGCTGGGCTCCAGTCGCGGATATCGAATATCTCCAGGTCCGACCAGAACCGTACGTTATGCATGTGGCATGCTTCCGATACGGCCCGATAGACTGGGGGCACATTTTCGGCGGTGAGCCCGCGGTTGCAGCCGATCCCGTCCTGGAGCATGACGATATCCACGCCGAGCAGTGGCAGCATCCGCAGCCAGCCACGGCGGCAGGCGTCTTCATCTAGACTGCGGGTTGTGGAGTAGGGCGCAATCGCGACCGGCTTGCCCGGAACTAGTGTGTGGCAATGTTTCGCAAGGCGACGATAGGCCTGGGCCAATTCGCTCTTGCTCGGCTCTAACCAATCAGAAAATTCCTGATTCAGATACCAGCCCGCGAAGTTGCGGTGCTTTCCATAGAGTTCTGCTAATTCATCCGCCACTGCGGAATCTCGCTCGATCATCTCCCGGCAAGACCCGCCCGGTTTCCAAACGTTATAGCCGTGTAGCCCTAGAAAAACTCGAATTCCGAGTTGGTCGCCGATTTGGACCAGGGTGCCTACTAGATCGGGGCAGCCACGGGGCTCCGCCAGATCGAGCGTGTCCGATGGATAGAAGGCCCCGTTCTCGCCGGCCGTCGTTTGGATGATGAGCGTATCCATGCCCAGACGCTTCATGGCTTCCAACTCACGCCGCCATTTCGAGGCGGGCCATGCCATGGTCGTAGTGTCAATCTGCAGAAAGGTGCCGGTGATCGGGTGCTTGCCGGTTTTGGCAGATGTCGGGCAACATACACAGCAAATAATAACCGCCTGCAATAAGGCGGAGCATCTCCAATTGACTCTCATTCGTTATCTTGTCCTAATCGGTTTCTGACTTTAACAATGCGGACATCAATAAATCCCGTGCAGAACTAAATTATACCCGACTAATGCGAATTTAGCATCACATGCAAAACACCATCGTTGCTTTTGAGCGAGTCTAGGAGTTCTTGCGACGGGGCTTGGTCCAAGAGCATTGCGCAACAGGCGGCCTTGGCGCCTTCGAAGATGGTGTTTTCTACTTCTTCGACGTTGATGCCCTCTTCGCGCAGCCCGTCGAGGACGCCGGCGAGGATGCCGACGCGGTTTAGGTGTCTGACGACGAGGCTGTGGGTGGCGGGCGAACGGTCGCAGAGGTTTACGGTGCCGAGCGGGTGGCCGGTTTTGATGAAGGATTCGACTATGCGAACGACCTGGGCGGCGATGGCCTCGGAGGCTTGGTCGGTGGATGCGCCGATGTGTGGGGTGGCTGTGACCAGGGCGGCCAGTTCGCTTTGGGGAAAGTCGGCTGCGCCGCCGGCCGGTTCGTCTTCGAAAACGTCCAGGCCCACGCGGAGTGATTTTTCGGTAATGGCCGCCGCCAGGGCTTGGGAGTCAACAAGTTCTCCGCGCGACGTGTTTACCAGGATCGCGCCCGTCGGCATGGCGTCGAGGAATGCCTTGTCGACGAGGTGTTTGGTGTCGGGGGTGGCGGCCATATGGATGCTTATCGCGTCGCAGGCCGCGGCCAGTTCCAGGGGCGAGCCGACGGGCTCGACGCCGTGTTCATGCGCGGTCGCTTCCGTCAGGCTGCGCGAGCAGGCAATGACTTTCATGCCCAGGCCAAGCGCCCGAGCGGCCACGGCGCGGCCGATGTTTCCGAAGCCCAGGATACCCAGCGTGCGGCCTTTGAGCCCACGGGCTCGGCCGAATTCCTTTTTCTTCCATTGGCCGTTACGAAGCGCGAGGGTGGCGTCGCAAATTCTACGGTCGGCGGCGATCAAGAGTCCGATGGCCAACTCGGCCACGGCGGCCGTGTTTTTGCCGGGACAATTGGCCACGTAAATGCCGCGGTCGCATGCGCTTTGCAGATTGATGGTATTCACCCCGGCCCCGGCACGGATAACCAGCGATAGTTGACTGCCGGCCGCGAAAGTGGCGGCGGTTACTTTGGTCGAGCGAACGACGAGAATGTTTGCATCGGCGATCGAATCGGGCAAGGCATCGGCCGTCAGATCCGGCTCGACGCGAACTTGCAGCCCAAGCCGTTCGAGCGCGGCAAGCGTATCCAGGGAAAGTTTATCCGCAATCAACACCTTCATCTTTTTCACTCCATGTGATAGAGAATGGTTGTATAATGTTTAGGACTCCGCGACGATTATATTATTCAATTTAGCGCAAACCAACTACTGTACAAATTGGCATGGCGAGACTTTCACGGCAAACCGCGAAACTACTTTGGCACGCCACGGGTTGGTCGCTGACGGCGGTGTTTTGCGTTGGCCTGGTAATTCGCCTGGTTGTCAAGGACCATTTTCCGTTTATTTGCGGAATCTATTACGCCACACCGCCACTGGCGCTGGCATTTCCGGCCGCGTTGGCCGCCATCTATTGGTTCAACCAGGCAAAGCGAGCCATGGCCGCGGGGCTGGCGTTGGCCGCCGTGGCGTGCATTATATGGAGTTATCAGGTTTGCTGGATCAGCAACCCGATGGCTTGCGAGGCGGCTGCTGCGGAGGAGGACTCGGCCGAGCAGATCCAGACGCCCAAGAACGAACCTCGCTCGTCGGACGTCCGCTTGCTCTACTGGAACACCGCGAACGGCAAATTGGGCATGGCGGGTGCGATCGATATAATTGCCGGCTACGATCCCGATGTGATCGCTCTGGTTGAATCCGGACTACAGACTCGCAAGGTCAGACGGATGTGGCAAGATGCTTTCCCCGACCATGCAATGACCGGCGGAGGCGGAGGGATGTTGATTATTTGCCGTGGCAAGATCCGGAATCTGCGTTATCGTCGCTTGACTCCAGACAGTCTCTATCGAACCATCGATGTTGATGTCGAGGTGCGTGACAATCGTTTCAAACTGGTGCTTGTCGATATCGGATCGGATCCGATATCGACAAGAACCAGTTTGAAACGATTGTCACGCACCTAGACA
>CAZISU010000896.1:0-3350 GCA_964541935.1 uncultured Planctomycetaceae bacterium
CGCAGAGCCGGCACGGCCTTGATTTCTTTTTACAGAACAAATGTTACACTAACCAGAATAAAGAAAAACACTCGACCTCGGGCGCTTCCTTGCGCCTGTGGTGAGGTTGAGTGTTAGCGGCGGCTGGGGGCCGAGATACGACTATCGGCCGTGCCAGTACCGCAATTCGCTAATCGGGAGACTTCCTTGCTCCCGCACCCGCGAGAACCGGCCTTGCCCCGCGTGGGCAAGGCCGGATGACAGTCGGTGGCCGGTAACTGGCATCCGTTAGGTTCTCACGTGCGGCGACAAATTTTTTTTGTTTCTAATGTGGATCGATAGTTTATTGCCGGGGCACGACCCGGCCGACAAATTATTTTCCCATGCCGAAGGCTGCTTCGGCGATCTCGTCGTAGCGGGCTTGCCGCTCGTCCAGATACTTCTTCCAACGCTCGACCGACCACAGTTCCAGGTGGTCTTGCACGCCGAGCATTACGACTTCGCGATCCAGGCCGGCTAACTCGGCCAGTTCCGCCGAAATGCGAATCCGTCCCTGGCGATCAAGTTCGGCTCGTTGCACGCGGGCGTAGAACAGTCGGGTAAACGCCCGCACATGTTGTTCGGTGGGCGAAACGTCGGCCAGACGTTCGGCCAACTTAGAAAATGCATCCTCCGTGTAAATTGCCAGTGATCCATCAGTTCCTGGGGCAACATAAACAACGCGGCCCAGTTCGGGCGAAATGTTTTTACCGCTTTTTGTGAGAGATTCGCTTAACATCAACTCGCGAAGCGGCTTGGGCACTGAAACCCGCAGCTTCTCGTCAAGAGCTCTCTCAAATGTCCCGGTTAGTACCATTTCTTGCCATTTCCCCCCACCACTCCCCACGCTTCACCCAAAGATAAGCGTTTTCAGGAATCGGTCAACCTGGGTTTTGGCGAGAATTTACCCCATTTTTCTGGTACCGGTGGCACGGACAAGGAAGTCTAGAGCGATTGCCGTCGACGTAGCCCTCGGCCAGTATATGACTTCCGGCAATCCAAGACGGCGCAAGTGCAATACACCGTGAGGCGGAAAAAATCTCAGGTTTTTTTAGTATTCGCAGCCAAAGATTCCCAAACCCCCTCATAAGCACGAACCATCCCAGCAAGAGAAAAGTTCCCCTCAATTCTCCCCCTATTCCCCCGCCCAACGCGGCTTGCCAATTCCTCGTCACTTAGCAGAGCCGAGATTTTTGCGACCATGGCCGCCGTGTCGCCGTGGGCGATCATTTGTGGTGCGGTGGCGGGGCCTAGCAGTTCGCGGACGCCCTCGACATCGCAGGCGACAACCGGAAGGCCCGAGGCCATGGCTTCCATAACCACGTTGGGCATGCCCTCCCAGGCCGAGGGCAGGACGAGAAGTTCGCAGCGGGCCAGGATTTGTGGCACGTCCGGTCGCCAGCCCGCGAAATGCACGCGACTGCTGATGTTTTGCGACTGGGCAAGGCTTTGCAGCAGTTCTCGCTGCGGCCCTTCGCCGACGATCAACAGGTCGCAATCGGGCGTCTTTGCAAGCCATTGGGCGGCCGATTCGAGCAACCACTGGACGCCTTTTTGTGGTTCGAGCCGTCCGATAAAACAGGCTAGGCGGCGTTCTGGCGAAATGCCAAGCGAAGAGAGATCGGCAACTTGCGGACTTACGCAGTGATAGGCGTCGAGATCGATCCCATTGGGGATGACTAGCAGTTTGTCGGTGGAAATGCGGGTTTTGGATTTGTAGAACTCAGCCACGGACTGGCTTACGCATACGTAGCGGTCAACCCAGCGGTCGGAATAGCGGTTAGCCAAAAAGGGCATGTTTGTGCGACGTTCGGCCACGCGAATACCAGAGAGTACCGGGCGAACGTGAGCCCGATGGGCGGCCACGGCGGCCATAAAATTGGCGTGGAAGAGAAAACTTTGCACGACGTCGGGTCGGTTTTTTTTGAAAAGTGTGCTAAGGCGACGGAGGACGAGTGGGAAATGCCATTTGGATTTGCCGCCCAGGCAGTGAACGGTAATGCCAGCCTTTTCGAGCGGGGTCAGGCAGGTAACTTCGCCTTGCGGTGCTGTGGCCAGGCAATAGACGGTGGGTTCGAAACGGTCGCGGTCCAGGCCGGTGGCCAGGCTAACCAGGCAGCGTTCGGCCCCGCCCCAGTCGAGTTCGGTGATGCATAACGCGACTTGTAATTTTTTCATGGCTTTTTCTTTACAACACGGCTGCCCTTGGAGCACAGCCGGGAAGCGACTGTGTCTGCGTAAGTCTAGCCCGTATTATGAAAGAAATGAGGAATCTCTACAACTCTGCGCGAGTCTATAATCGTCGTACAAAACGCGCCCTTTGCCGCCGGTGGTGCGGTCGATGGTCGCGTCGGGCAAGAGATATTTTTCGCCGGGCATGATCGTCTGTTTGGTTCCGTCGCTGATGTCGTCGAAGCTGTGCCTTCGTTACGAAAAATCTGAAGGGAACAACATAAGTTTAACCAAACAGCACCGATAGGATATCATATACCCCTAAGAGAGATAGGCAGAAAACTGCCAATGGGGGCCATGCTAATTGAGTATGAAAAGCTATAATGGTTGTATCAATCGTGAAAGAACGCTTTGAGGAACAGATGACAGACATCAGTGTTGAACAAATTGCAGCCGCTGGAGTAGTTGGAGCGGGGGGGGCTGGATTCCCTACGCATGTCAAGCTCGCGGCCAACGCCGATACCGTTTTAATTAACGCCGCCGAGTGCGAGCCGCTTTTGCATAAGGACAAGGAGCTAATTCTTGCTTATGCAGATGATATCGTCAGCGGCACATCCACGGCCATGCGTCTGACTGGCGCCGAGCGGGCTGTGATCGGCGTTAAAGAGAAATACAAAGACGTAATCGAGCTGCTGCGTTCGAAGGTGACGGCAGGGATCGAGGTCGCCCCTTTGCGGGATGCCTATCCGGCTGGCGACGAATTTGTTTTGGTCTACGAGATTTTAGGCCGAGTGATTCCGCCTGGTGCGATTCCGTTGGCGGTCGGTGCGGTGGTAATGAACGTCGAGACAGCTCTGAACGTTGCCCGTTCGGCACAGACGCCCGTGGTCGAGAAATACATTACAGTTGCCGGCGCGGTCGCCGAGCCGATCAGTCTTCGCGTCCCCATCGGGATTACGATGGGCGAGTGCGTGGCGGCGGCCGGTGGAACGACAATTGCAGATCCCAACTACATCATCGGCGGGGCGATGATGGGCTATCTCGAAGACAACATCGAGTCGGCCCTGATCACAAAAACGACCGGCGGTATCATTGTGCTGCCCGACGACAATATTGTGGTGCTTCGCAACCGGCAGAACTGGGACGCGATAGCCCGCATC
>CAZISU010000897.1:0-3348 GCA_964541935.1 uncultured Planctomycetaceae bacterium
GAAGTGGAGCGAGAGCAAGGAGTTGTCGACAGGTGGGAATCTGCTGGGCAACCCGCATAGCGTCACCCTGGGGAACAACGATGCTAAGAAATTCGAAGAGCTAGGCGATCGGGAGATAAAACTTCCGGTGGGCGATTACTCGCCGAGCTGGCTCCGGCTCCGCTATGGGGATCTTTCGTTACGCATATCGGAAAACTATCATGGGGATGGAAAGCAACGTACCTTTCCGCCCTTTCGGTTTGCGATCAAGATCCGTGAAGATAAGCCTTTCGTTTTTGACCTTCCCAATGAGCCAACCGTTCTCTTTGCAAGGCCTGCGAAAGAGACCACCATCAAACGTGGCGAGTCGATCGAGGTGAAGCCTGTCTTGATCGATCCTGTCTGGGGGATCATGTTTCGTGAAATATACGATCTGTCGCAGAACAAAGAGATCACCTATAAAGTTGACGGAAAAGTGCACACTGGGACCAAGCGTAAATCGCTTGTCCCGATAATCGAGATCACGAACTCGAAGGGCGTGCCTGTCGACACTTGCTCCAGCGAGTATGGATGAGATGGCACCTGCGGGCACTCGTGGCGAGTGCCGGAAGATCTCAAAATCGACGGCGATAGCGAGACGTTTCTCATCACCGTGACATACGATACCAAATACCTCTGGGGCACGATCGTCGGCCGGCGGACCTTTACCATAACGAAGTAGGCACAATGATATATTGATGGAACGTTTGGAGTCATGACATAAGCGAGAAGAAGCAAAAGGGAAATCACTGGAATGACAAAAGAGACTTCACTCGGGTGAATGCCGATCGAGCGACAGGAATTGATTCGCCATTACACATTCCACATTTGAGCGAACATAAACTCAAATAGTCGGGGGATAGATATGCCTTCACAATCACCTTTGACTTCAATTCTGACCGGCATGTGCCTGATTTTGTGCAGCGGTTCTTCGGTGGCGGATTATGACCCTTTCGCCTTGCCGGCAACTGTTAAGGTTCGAACCCGTGACGTGACCGTGCGAGACGAAGCCCGCAGCAGGAGCATCCCGCTACGAGTTTATCTCCCTGAGGTAAGTCGTCCCGCGCCGGTCGTGCTATTCAGCCACGGGCTGGGCGGCACGTGCAAGGGCAGTGCATATCTCGGCAAGCATTGGTCCGCTCGCGGTTACGTGGCCGTTTTCATGCAACACCCCGGCAGCGACGACTCGGTATGGAAAGACGAACCGTTGCCCCAGCGGATGGCGGCGCTAAAGAAGGCCGTATCGCTGCATAACTTCGTGCTCCGTACTGGGGACGTGTCGGCCGTCTTGGACCAACTTGATGTGTGGAACAAACAGAAGCGACATTTTCTTGCCGGTCGGATTGACATGCAGCGGGTGGGCATGTCGGGTCATTCCTTTGGTGCGGCCACAACTCAGGCCGCGAGCGGGCAGTCTTATGGATTCGCCGGGAATAAATTCACCGACAAACGCATTCGAGCAGCGATTGCCATGAGCCCGAGCAGCCCACGCCGAGGTAACCCGGCCACCGCGTTCGTTTCGGTTGGCATTCCCTGGATGCTGATGGCGGGCACAAAAGACACTGCTGTGTTTAGCAAGGCGGACGCTGCTTCACGCCTGAAAGTGTATCCGCACTTGCCTGCTATGATCGATAAGTACGAGCTGGTGCTGCACAATGCCGAGCACTCGGCCTTCAGCGATCGTGCTTTGCCAGGCGACCGCGAAAAGCGAAACCCCAACCACCATCGTGCGATCATTGCTCTCTCCACGGCTTTTTGGGACGCGCACTTGCGAAAAGATTCCGCCGCTCTCGCTTGGTTGCACGGCAAGGCGGTAACGTCCGTGCTCGAACCCGAGGACCATTGGCAATTTCAATCAGCGAAATAACCCGCGACTGAATCGTCAGAACGAACCGGAAAGCATCGCTGCCGATAATGATCAATCAAAATAATTGAACAATCAAAACAAAAACATCAGGAACACGAAAGGGCTGTCGAAAACTTTTGCTTCGACCTTTCGTGAAAAACAAACAGATTTCGGTATTTCAAACGCCTGAATAATTCACAATTGTCGAGTTGCTAAAACGTGAGGGGGATGACTTCAGCCCGTAGCTCACGATTAACCCCCAAAGCCTACCAGCTTCAGCCGGTAGTCATTTAGTTCTCTTGGTCGATCTTATGAATGTAGCCATACGCAGTCTCACTCAATTGACGGAAACAGAGTGGCGTGTTGGGCTAGCGGTTGGGGGTTTAATTCATGACTCGCAACTCTTGGTTAAAGATGGGGAATTGGTGTCTTTCCAGATCATTAATCCGATGGTCCATGACATGTTATCGTTGTGTGGGCTTGAAGGTCAGTTTTCCCGACACTTTTTTTCGTATCTTGATGATCGTTCACCTGAATTGCCATGGGATTTCGGTGAGCAAGACGATAATACTATAGAACAAGTTGTCCTACACTACGAATCTTGAGGGCAGGAATAGAGCACCTGCGAGTGTGAACTGATAGCGCGGGGGCAAGCCCCGCCGCGAACAAGTGTGCTAAGTTGGACGGGCGGCTAACGTCCCCAGACGTCCAACTCTGCCAGCGTCAATTGGCTGTTGACTTTGCGCTGCGAGAAGCGGAAGCGGACGTGACGGAACTTGCCTTGCAAGGCCGCCTTTGCCATCAGGACGGTTTTACTGTCTGTCTCGTTTGACGGGATGGTAGCCAAGCGGGTCCAGGTTTTGGCGTTTGGGCTGGCTTCGATTGTCACCTCGGGCAGGGTTCCGCTGTAGACCAGTCGGCAACGCGTCAGGTTGCGGGATTTGGTCAGGTCGACGTTGATGGCGTTAGCCGCGGTTTCATTGGCTCCGAATCTAACGACCCATTTCTCCAACGCCATAGCTTTTTTGTCTGTCGGTTTGCCAGCCGTGTCCATTTTTACGGCCAACATATTGCGACGATTGGTCAACAGGCCCTGAGCAAAGGGGATAGGATCTTCGCTGTGTTTTTCATGTAATTCCGGGCCGGCCTGGGGAGCAATGGCGTATGTGTAGCTGCCAGGCAAATCTACGTTCATCGACACATCGCCGACGTTGCGGCGGAATCTGACGGCGTTGTTGGTCAGGCAGATGTCGGTGGGGTCGGCGGGGATACGCTTACGCGGGATCCGGAACCGCCAGATATCGTGGTCCAGGGGCACGGCGAGTTCCTTCAGCCAGGTTTGCCACTGGCGGATCCAGTGGATGTCGTCCACCGTTGCGTCGGTGTTGGGATTGAACGCGAAGTACCACACTCGTCCCTTGCCCAGGTGGTGCTCGACGATGGCGGGCGATTTGTCCGCAAAGCGGGCCAGCACTTTTGTGGCG
>CAZISU010000898.1:0-3345 GCA_964541935.1 uncultured Planctomycetaceae bacterium
ACTGGCTTCGTCGGCGGGCGTGGCCATTATGCGGGCCGGACGACGGGGCGAAAATACCAAACCGGTCGAGAAGGAAAATTCGGTGCGACATTCGGGCGGGAGACAGTTTATGAGCCCGGCGATAACGTGTTCGGGCGCGTGCGAGCCGGCCACAACCAGTTGCGACGAATTCAAGGCCGCCTCGACAATTCTGCCGAGCCACTCGACTCCCGGCTGGGTTTGCAGTCGGGCCAGCAAGCCCGAATCGACGGCCGCCGCGCGGCCTGGCAAGTGGATCGGTTCCAAGCGGGCCGGAACCTTGTCGTAGACAACCAGATCGCCACCGGCCAAGGCCGCCCGTAGGACGGCAAAAGGGTTGTTGGCGAAACGCGACAGGTCCGAGTGTTGCAAGATCAGGCATTGCGTGTAAACGCGCAGACCTCCACGGCCGCTGTATTCGGGGCCGGCCGCCGTGGTGCGCGAGACGCAATAGGCGCCGCTTGCAAGCTGGTGGAAGTTGAAACTGGTGGCGTCGGGACCGGTCTCCAGCAACGATCCGTGCGAGGGGCCCCAGGCAGTCAACTCTTGCAGATCTTGCGGCGACAGCCCCGGGCTCGACCCCAAAATCTGATAGCCCGCCAACTTCTCGGTTTCCGCCGATGAAAAAACCGCTTGTTCAATATCAGTCATACTATTCCAAAGTGTTTTTCAAGAGCCATTCGAAGGGCTCGATGATGCCGTGGGGTTCGATTCGCAACGGGATATTCAGGCGTCCTTGGCCGCGTTGTACGCAGGAGACGCAAGTTCCCGCCACGCCGGCGGCGAAAAATTTGTGTCGATTGAAACGCTGATTGCACTGTTGCCAGAGACCGGTAGCGTGTTGTTGGGCAAAATAGCTGGGGTCTTCGGCACACTCTTGGCAAAGATCCGATTTGGTGAAAACGATTGCCACGGGCTGGTCTTGCCATCCGTGTTTCGATTCTTTTTCCAGTTCGCTGAAGTAGCTGATGAGCTTCATGGTGAAGTGTTCTTGGCCGCGTCCGCCTTCGGCGATCTTCAAGGCGTCGACCAGCAGCAAAACTCCGTCGCACTTTTGCAGGAACTTTCGCACAACTCGATAAGTGTGCGGATGTTCGACCTCTTGCAGCACGGCCTCGCCGGCCATGTCCGGCAGAATCAGCTCGAACGATTCGCTGCGGTTGCTGCCGCGGATCTGGCAGTGGACCCAGTTCCATTGGTCGGGGTCGTTGGGCGTTTTTTCCGGAAAACGGCAACGCGACAAGGCCGAAAGGGTCGTTTGTTGCAAAGTGATGGAAAAAGCACCGCGGGCAAGTATCTGTAGCCGAGCGGGCAGGCGCGAGAGCATGTCCATTAAAACGCCCAGGTAAACTGTTTTACCGACGGCGCTGGCACCGATCACAGCGATCATGCGCGGCTTCACGCCTTGGCTGGCGGCCTGATGTGCCAAGGCCAAGGGTGCCAGACAGTGCGCGCAGAACTCCGCATCGAATGTATTTTCAGCCCCACAAATGTAGCAGGGTATGGGTACGGCGTATTGGGCAAGCCGATATGATTCCAGCGGTTGGATAACACTTTTTGTCATACGGATACCTCCTCGGCACCGACTTCTTGCGAAGCATTGTTGGCCGTTGCAATATTGTCCTGTGCCGCGAGATTCTCTTCGCCGGCAGCACTCTCGGGACACGCGTTTCGAGTCCGTGGGGCGTCCTTCGTCGCGTGGGCAAGTGCCAGGTCGCAGACGCTGATGGCCAGGCGAAAGCCGATGTTGTGGCGTCTGCCCAGGACGTTTTCGCCGCTCTGGAACTGGCACGTTGCCTGGTTATCGAAATATGTATCAAACGCGCCGCCATGAATTCCCTTGAGCGGGACTTCCAGGGTCGCGTTTTCGGGCAGGATATGTTCGGGGTGAAAATCGTCGACGATCCATTCCCAAACGTTTCCGATCAATTGATAGACGCCACCTACGCTGACGCCTTCCTCGAACTTGTCGACATCTACAATTCTATCCGGGCCGGAGCCCCACAGATTGGCCCGCTTTCGGTCGACCATTTCGCCCCAGGGATAGCGGCGTTGGAAGTGGCTGGTTTTCGATATTGCGACGGGCCAGCAGCCGGCCTTGACCCATTCGGCTTCGGTGGGAAGCCGTTTACCGACCCAACCCGCGTAGGCCAAAGCTTCATGCCAACTGACTCCCACAACGGGCTGATTCTCTTGGCCCTTGAGGTAGCATCCATCTTTCCAGAAGCGCGGTCCCGCATGGCCCGTGCAATCCACGAAATCGAGCATGGCCGGAAGAATCGACTCGTCCCATAGCGATATCTGTTCATATCCGCCGGCCGCCACAAACTCGTAATACTGGCGGTTGGTGACCGGATAGCGATCCAGGAAGAATCGCTGTACTCGAACCGTTCGGCTGGGCACATCGTCCGGCTCGAATTCGGTTGAGGTAATATCGCGTGAGCTTTCGGAGCGCAGGTTCAAATCGACTCCTCCGTCGGGCACCAAGGCCATTCCCGCATCGAACTCATGCACGACATGCTCGAATTGTTTTTGCTCCAAGCCCGAGACTATTTGTGGACGCAGTAAAAGCGCATAGCGAGATTGGTCCAGCATTTGATCGACCAAAGCGTCGCTTTCTTCAACCCCTTCGGCTGAAGTGCGCTCGCAAACGGCCACCGGCCGCAGGTCTGGTGGCTCATTAGTATCGACCGCTTCCTCGGGGTCTTCTGCCCATTTGTATTTCCGACACCCAGCACAGGCCGTTCTGTCCGACTTGACCAACAGGAAAAATGACCAGACCAGCATTACGCAGCCGGCCAGCATTAGCAGGTCGTTGGAAATTACTCGACCGCCCCAGATCGCGGCAAGCCCGACGGCACAATAGATCCAGCGTGACCAAAACGGTTTGTTGGATCGAGAATTCAGTTTGGTTTTATTTGTTGACATCTAACGTTTCCTCTTCAGTATCCGGACGTAGACTGTTGTTGACGGATTTGCTCCTTCGTTTGGCGATGTCTTTTTGTAATACTTCAAATTGTGCCATCACCGAACTTAACACACTGTCGGTGTCCGCATTCGGGCTGCCCTCACTCGAGACAGGTTCACTTGGTATCGCCGAAGTGACGGGCGACATTTCCAGTTCGACAAGCCGCTGTAGAACCTGTTCGAGTAGTTGGCGTTGCGGCCGCAACTCGTCGTTGAGTTGTTTTTGTTGCTCATCGGCAAGATGTTTCTGATGTTCCAACGCGGTCATTAGATCGACGGCCCGTTGCCTGACGGATTCGAGTTCCGTCTCGAGCATGGTGCGACCTCGCAGTATTTCTGCTCGCTCCTCTTCCAGTTGTT
>CAZISU010000899.1:0-3343 GCA_964541935.1 uncultured Planctomycetaceae bacterium
TTGCCGATCCTGGGCCGAATGGCGATAATAGGCGACAGCCCGCACCGCAGTCGGCGCACCATCCTGATCCGCGGTTGCTATTTCCCACCAATGCGTCATTGAATTCCTCCTTAAAAACATGAAACTCGCGAGGACCACCCCCACGCCGTCAAGGACTCAACAGTTACGCTATGGTGCTAACAGCTTGCAAGCGGACATGAAGAAATACCCGGAGATTTACGCGGCGGAAGCTAACTCGGCTGACGATGAAAATCTATTCACATGTCGACGAGCAAGAGCAGGCTGCTGCGGTTGCTCGCCTTCCAGAGTTTTTTGGGAAAGAAGGATGAGACACTTTGATAAGGTGGTGATGAACCACAGCGAAGATGCCATTTGTACGAAGTGGGAGCGGATTTGACGGCTGATGCTCGGCGACGGCTTCATTCCCAGTTTGGACCATCGGGACCAAGTCACTAAACTGGGGCAGGCATTATATTTGCAACCGTTGGCACTTTTGAACCAGCCCCACCCCTTCAACAGGATTGTATACTACAACTGTAGCAGTATAATAAAGGGCGTTTGTGTGTCGAGTTCGGTGGGGCTGGTTCACTGCACTGCTGGGGGGTGGCATCGCACTCAGCTTGCAAACTACTCAGTACCGGAAAGCTATTTATTCGGCATTCTCACGTAAAGCTGCGAACCGGAAAAGTGATGACAGACTCTAACAATATTCTTACTGGCGGGCGGAGAAATCGGGATCCAAATACAATCTCTACCAGTCTGTTGTGTGGGCTCAAGGCTGGTGATGAGGACAAGTGGAGTCGTTTGTCTAGATTGTACACTCCTTTGGTCTACTACTGGTGTATTCAAGGCGGCTTGCAGCCAGAAGATGCGGCTGATGTAGTGCAGGAGGTTTTCCGAACTGTGGTTATTAAAGTAGATAGATTTCGTCGTGATCGTGAAGGCGATACGTTTCGTGGCTGGCTGAGGACAATCACGCGAAACAAACTGGGCGACTACTATCGACAATGCAAACGACGGCAGCGGGCGTCTGGTGGAACCGACGCTTATGAGCATCTTGCACAGATCCCGGCCCACGAAACGGCGGATTCCAGCGACCAAGTAGTTCAGGTCGAGGCTGCACTGCTCTACCGTCGTGTGTTTGAGGTGATACGTTGCGAATTTGAAGAACAAAGCTGGCAAGCTTTCTTCAAGGTAGCGGTGGATGGGCTAAAACCAAAGGACGCTGCCACGGATTTGGGCATATCCGTCAATGCGGTTTACCTGGCCAAGTCGCGTATCATGCGTCGCGTCCGCGAAGAGCTAGGTGAAGTTGCCGATGAGGTCTGAAGCGATAATAATCCCGAGACATTACAAGCAGTATAACGTCTGACGATATTTTGGCGGAAATTCACCATGGACGATAACAGTCGTGCAAACTGCGATTCCAAGTGTCCCTGTCGGGCAGAACTCTCCGCCTTTTCGATGGGCAAGCTGCCGGTGGACGAATTGGAGCGGGTAGCCGCCCATGTTGCCGTTTGCCTCAGTTGCGAGAACACATTGTCAAGCCTGGATGAAGAGACCGATATTCTGCTTGAGGAAATACAGATGGCTGGGCAACCGGCGCCTTTCGATGATGCTGAATGCGACCGGGTCGTTGCTCTAGTGGAAGCCATCGGTTTGGATTCTTTCTCTCGTCAAGGTGAGAACGAGCAACAGTCTGCTGGGACGGATGCGAATTTGGGAATGCTGCGAGATTACCGGCTGCTTGAAAAATTGGGCGAGGGAGGGATGGGTACCGTTTACAAGGCCCTGCACACCAAGCTCGACACCCACGTTGCCATCAAAGTCCTTGCTGAAGAACGAATGCGGGATTCCGCCTCGGTTGCTCGGTTTGAGCGGGAAATGAAGGCCGTCGGCAAGCTTAGACATCCCAACATCGTGCAGGCATTCGATGCCGGCGAGGAGCACGGTACACACTACTTGGTGATGGAATATGTTGACGGGCTTGATCTATCGAAGTTGGTCGAGCAAATCGGCCCCTTGCCCATAGCCGATGCTTGCGAACTGATCCGCCAAGCGGCCGTTGGGTTACAGGCGGCCTACGAGGCCGGATTGGTGCATAGGGATATCAAGACGTCGAACCTGATGCTGGCGAGCAACGGCATCGTAAAGATTCTCGACCTGGGCTTGGCACGGTTGCAAACGGTCGATGGTGGCGACAACGAGTTGACCTCCAATAGCCAGATCATGGGTACAGCCGACTATATGTCCCCTGAGCAGGCGAAGGAAACACACACGGTAGACATTCGGGCCGATATCTATAGCCTTGGATGTACTCTTTATAAGCTGCTGAGCGGACAACCGCCTTTTTGTAGTCCGAACTATAACACGCCTCTACAACGGTTGGCAGGGCACATGCGTGACCCTGTTCCTTCAGTTCAATATCTCCGGCCCGATGTACCGGATGATCTGGCCACAGTAATTGATGGTATGCTTGCCAAGGCCGCTGAAGATCGCCCAGCCACGCCTGCTGATGTAGCCGCTGCTCTAGCGCCCTTGACGCATTCGGCCGACTTGGCCGGGCTAGTGGATAAGGCCAAGGCGGTACAAAGTTCAGCAGAGCTGATATCACGAGCGACAGACAATTTCATCAGTTCGAGCCTCACGGAAACAGTCTCACGGGCCGACCGCCAAACGTTTCTGTCGCTGGGGCGCGTCGGTTGGCGACGGTTTGCTTTGGTTGCGACCGCTATGGTTGCCATCGTAGGGTTGTTCAGCATTATTATCATTGCCACGAACTGTGGCACGCTGGAAATCAAGGTGCATGATGACGAGAACATCAGAGTGGCCGTCGAAAAAGATGGCGAGCAAGTCACCATCGTCGATACGAAGAGCAACCAGCGTGTTCGGCTTCATGCTGGCAGTTACGAGTTGATACTGGAGGACAGCAAAGCCGGTCTGAGCCTGAACACGGACAGTTTCACGTTGCGACGGGGTGAAGAAGTAGTTGTGGAAGTTCGGCACGTCCGAGATCCCGACCGCCTGGCTGCCGAGTGGGCATTGAAAATCGGCGGCAAAGTAACGGTTTTCTCTCCAGGGATGGCGAGGCAAGTTATCAGCGACCTGGGCGAGTTGCCCGAGAAAGCATTTGTAGTTCAGGCAGTTGACCTATGCGAGAAGCAAATGGTCACCGATGATGATCTCCGTAAGCTTAAAGAACTTAAAAAACTCCAGGAATTGGACCTTACTCGGGCTCGCATTACTGACAAGGGACTTCTAGAGTTGAAAGGGCTCACTGATTTGCGACAACTTAGAACTCGTAAAACTATTGTTTCCTGAATTACTGTTTTCGGCTATAGTT
>CAZISU010000900.1:0-3339 GCA_964541935.1 uncultured Planctomycetaceae bacterium
CGCGGGAGCGGAAACTTTCTTCCTTGATGGCGTTTTCCAATTTGCCGCCCTTTTTGTGCCGCTCGGATGTGATGGTGAAGCCCGAACGGTCGAGAATCATGCTGCCGTGGGTGCCGTAGAACTTTTTGGCATGCGAGCGTTGTTCGCCACGGGCGACGCAACGATATGTGTATTGCATTAGGAACCCGAGTTTGGCCGCCGGGCAGGGCCCGTATTGGAGCGTGGCGTTGAACGTGTCGGGCCACTCGCGGTTATCCTGTTCTTTGGTGAGGCCCATCCGTCCGCCCATGGCCACGGCCGCCGTGGGGTATTTTGCGCCGGTGGCCCAATGCACGATATCGTAGTGGTGTACGGCCCAATCGACGTGCCACGATCCGCCCGTGTGCGGATGGAAATAGTGCCCGTACCCGAAGCGGTTGGGGTTATAGGGCACCAGCGGCGACGGGCCGCAGTAGAAATCCCAGTCGAGTTCCTTGGGCGGGTCGCAATCGGCCGGCGCTCCGAGGCCGGGGTAGTGCTGGTCGTAATCCCAAACCTTGACTTCGCAGATTTCGCCCAGTCGGCCGGACTGGATAATCTCGACGGCCTTTTGGTAGTGTTCCCAACTTCGCTGCTGGGTGCCGATCTGTACGATGCGGTTGTATTTTCTGGCGGCTTTGACAGCCGCGCGGCCTTCGCCGATTGAACGGCTGAGCGGCTTTTCGACATAGACGTCCTTGCCCGCCCGACAGGCTTGGATGGTGGGAATCACATGCCAATGGGCGGTGGTGCCGATGACCACCGCGTCGATGTCTTTGTCGTCGAGCAGCTTTCTGAAGTCTTTATAGGCTTTGACCTTTTCGCCACCGAACTGCTGTTTTGCTTGGGCCATGCGTGCGTCATGCACGTCGCAAACGGCCACGGCTTGACAGTTAGGCTGCGCGGCCAGAGTGGCGGCGTCGAACCGGCCTCGGCCGCCGCAACCGATCAAGCCGATTTTGATCGTTTCATTGGGGCTGTCTTGCTTGGCTTTGTTAGCAGCGACGCCTTTGTCGGTGGCGCCGACCGCGGGAACGGCCCAAGCGGCGACTGCCGCCGTGGCCGCCGATTTTTCCAGGAAACTGCGTCGGTTGGATTTGTCGGACATGGGAGGAATCCTTTTGAGAAAGGTGGGTTGGAGGAGGCGTGTGTATCTTGCCGGGGACTTCATTATGGCAAATTTCAGATGACGGGTCAAGGAATCTCGCCACATCACTGTTACAAGCGGAATAATCGCTCCATTTCTTTTGGGTGGTGTTGAGTTGTCGGCCCTGGTGGGTCGAACGAGGGGCTATTATTGCTATGTGACGCTTTGGGTGTAAATAAAGCATCACTAACTATTTGTGATGACCAAATCGGCCTCGATAGAGCATGGCAGACATCGATAACTCGAATGGAACGACGTCGGCGGGTGAGCCGGTATCTATATTGCCGGCTGGGGCGAAGCTGATCGGCAATCGATACCAGATTGCCAAGCTGTTAGATCGTAGTCACGCCTCCGAGAACATACTGGCCACGGATCTAGCCACGGGCGAAAAGGTCGTGGTACAGATTTTGGCCTTGTGCGATTCACCGCAGGATGAACTGCGTCGTCTGGATTACGAGGCCGGGATTCTGCACAGCCTGGATACACCCTGGTTGACGCCCGTGCTTGCCACAGGCCAGCAGGCGAATTGGCGTTACGTCGTGCGGCCATACGTTAAAGGGACCACCCTTCGAGAGCGTTTGTTGCACGGCCCGCTCGATTTGCACGATACGCTGATCGTGGGCCGCTGCTTGTTTTCCGCACTCGAACAAGTGCATTCATATGGGGTTTTGCATCGCGATATCCGACCGGCGAATGTGATTATTCCCGAACAGTTGCCACTGGACCGGGCCGTTCTGACGGGTTTCAGTTTAGGTTGCCACCTGAATGCCAGCGAGTGGACTGAGGAGGAATCTGTCGAGGCATCGCACTACCATTCTCCCGAATATGCCGGCGCACTGGATTGCGAGGCGTGTCCGGCGTCGGATCTCTATTCGGCGGGTATCGTGTTGTTTGAATGCCTGACGGGTCGTCCACCGTTCTGCGGCGACAGCGTCGGCAGTGTGCTGCTGAAGCAGATGACTTCCAGCGCCGCGGAACTGCGGCAGATGGGGCTGGAGGTTCCCCGCGCGTTCGAAGAGTTGGTGCGGCGTCTGATGCGCAAGGATCCGCAGGATCGCTACCAAACGGCGCAGGCGGTATTGTCGGATCTTGAAAGCATTGTGCAATCGCTGCAAGACGGCAACCGCGAGACAACGGTTGTGGTGGGCCGACACGACCTTCGTCCAACGCTGACCGAACCGGCTCTGATCGGCCGGCAGCGCGAACTAGATCTTTTGGACGAACAGATCAAACAAGTGATCGAGGGTTGCACGGCCACGGTTTTCTTGGAAACGCCTTCGGGTGGCGGAAAAACGCGTCTGCTCGACGAGTTGGCCGTGCGCGCAGGCCAAGCGGGAATGTGGGTTATTCGAGGACAAGGGCTGGAACGACATGGCACCAAACCGTTTCAGGTTCTGCACGGGGTTGTGAAAGAATTGATCGAGGCGGCCGAGTCCGATCCATCTCTGGCCGAGAAGCTCGGATTGCAATTAGGCGAACATCTGGATGCGGTTTGCGCCGCCTTGCCGGAGCTGGCCGAGGCCTTCGGCTGGGAGCCCAGCGACTCGCTCGGCCCGGAAGCTTTCGGTGAAACGCGAAGTATTCAGGCGTTATCCGCTTTTACAGACGCATTGGGCCGGCAGTCGCTGCCCGTAATGATTGCTTTGGACGACTATCAGTGGGCCGACGAAATGACGGCCAAGCTAATTGCTCACTGGCACAAATCTCGCTGCAACGGCGATGAACGCGGTTGCCGGATAATGATGGTAGCGGCTTTTCGGTCGGAGGAAGTTCCGGATCACCATTTGATTCGCGGGACCAATCCCACCTTGCATCTGGAATTGGCGCCGTTGGGGTCCGATGAAATACAGTTGCTTTTGGAATCGATGGCTGGGCCCTTGCCCGGCGAGGCCGTGGAGACGATTTGCCGACTCAGCGACGGCAGCCCATTCATGGCGTCGGCCGTGTTGCGGGGCATGGTCGAGTCGGGCACCTTGTCGGCGGAAGCGTCCGGTTGGCATGTTGAACACTCTGCTCTTAGCGATTTGCAGTCTTCCAGTCAGGCGGCCGGGTTCCTGGCGCGGCGGATCGAGTTGCTGCCGCAAGACGCGATCGATTTGCTCTCGGTGGGCGCGGTTTTGGGCAAGGAGTTCGACTTGAAGCTGGCGGCCGATTTGGTAGGCATTTCACTTTCG
>CAZISU010000901.1:0-3338 GCA_964541935.1 uncultured Planctomycetaceae bacterium
ACACCATAAAACCGAGGGTAAATATCGGGAAGTAATTACTGTACGAGTTCTAAGTATGACTCTACGGGGACGCTCCTGTGGACACAGCAATTAGGAACCAGTGGTGATGATCGGAGTTTTGGAGTAACGCTCGATGGTTTAGGCAATGTCTTTATATCAGGCCATACCGACGGCAACCTCAGCGGACAGAATGCCGGAGGCTCCGATGTGTTCGTCAGCAAGTATGACACCTCGGGGGTACTACGCTGGACCGAACAATTGGGAACCAATTGTGATGATTATAGCTATGGCATATCGGCCGATGGTTGGGACAATGTCTATATCACAGGCTATACCATAGATAACTCGGGGGGACCAAACCATGGTAATTACTATGCGTTCCTCAGGAAGTTCGACACCTCGGGGTCGCTTCTCTGGACCGAGGAGTTCGATACATGTCTCAGCTATGGTGTGTCGGCCGATGATTTGGGTAATGCCTATATCTGCGGCAGAGGGTTTGTGCGTAAGTATAATGACTCGGGGGCGCTTCTCTGGTCAGATAGTTTGGCGTACGATGGACAAGATGTTTCTGAGGATGGCTTAGGGAATATCTATGTAACAGGCTATGGAAGTGGCGATGCATTTGTAAGTAAGTATGATGGATCGGGGACACATTGCTGGACCAAGAGGTTGGGAACCAGTAAAACTGACTGGGGTCTTGGCGTATCGGCAGATGGATTGGGCAATGTCTATATCACAGGCAAAACCGAAGGCAGCTTGGGGGGGCCGAATGCTGGCTACGACGATGCGTTTGTCTGTAAGTTCGATGCCTCGGGAACGTTTATCTGGATCGAGAAATTTGCTACCAGTCAATATGATTCCGGCATTGGCGTGTCGACCGATGGATTAGGCAATGTCTATTTCACAGGCTATACATCCTTGCCATTTGATAATATTAGAGACGGTGTGTTTATAGAAAAAATATGCGATGTCCCTGAGCCGAGCACATTTGTCGGCTTACTGGGATTGTGCCTGGCGGGGGTGTTGGGCTGGGGACGGCGTGGGCGGTTTGGGGAACGCTAATCGACGCTAATTGACGCTAATTTTATTCGTAGGCCGGGTTGAAATCCGGCGAGTGGGCTTTTTCCCTTTGCGTCTTAGCGCCTTTGCGTGAGGCCTTTGGTTGGTTTATGATCTCAAACTCAGTGCGAAGCCCAAACAAGGGGCGGAACTCGGATTTCACAACTCGATCCAATAATGGCGGAGAATGAATGATTTCCCTTTGTGGACGACCGGTTTCTCGGCTTCGAGCAGGCCTCTGTTTTTCTCGATCACGCGAGCGGAAGCCGAATTTTCCCTAGTGCAGGTAATCAGCACACGATGCAGCCCGAGCGTGCGGGCCTTGGGGAGTGCCAGTGATAACATTCGGGTGGCGTAGCCTTTGCTCCGGGCCGAGGGGCGGATTGCGTAGCCGATGTGGCCGCCGATTTCTCGCAAGGTGTCGTTGAGTCGGTGCCGCAGGCTCAAGGCTCCCAGAATGGTCGAATCGTCGCGGACCAGCCAGTAGGTGCTGCCTGGCACGAAGCCCTCGGGTAAGTTGATGCCCGCGGACCAGTTTCGCAATAGTTCGGGCATTTCATTGAGTTCCACGTTGTCAACAGCGGCCGGCACCCAGCCCAGGCCGTCTACCTGGTTTAGGTCGTCGCCAAATTCGGCGAAGAATTCGGACAATGGGCCCAGTAGCGATTCGCACGGTTCGAGTAGTTTCAGGTTTTCTGCGGCCATGGCTCGTATCCTTCCTCGCTTGCGCTTCGGGTTAGTATTATTACAAAAAGCCCGGCAACCCTTGGGAGGGGGCTGTCGGGCTTCGGTTTCGGCGGAGGCCTGTAATATATGACCCAATAATGGGGCGGAGGTTCGCTTGTCCTCTAGATATCGTAGTACATGCAGAATTCGTGCGGGTGCGGGCGCAGTCGCAGGGCGTCTACTTCATTTTCGGTCTTGTACCAGATCCAGGTGTCGATCACGTCGGGGGTGAAGACGTCGCCACGCAGCAGGAAGTCGTGGTCGGCTCGTAGAGCGGCCAGGGCGCCTTCGAGCGAGTCCGGGGTCTTGGGCACGTCGGCCAGTTCTTCCGGCGAAAGATCGTAGATGTCTTTGTCGAGCGATTCGCCCGGATCGATCTTGTTCTGGATACCGTCGATGGCGGCCATCATGATGGCCGAGAAGGACAGGTAGGGGTTGCAACTGGGGTCGGGGCAGCGGAACTCGATGCGTTTGGCTTTGGGGCTGGACGAATACATGGGGATTCGCACGGCGGCCGAGCGGTTACGCTGCGAGTAGGCCAGGTTGACTGGGGCCTCGAAGCCGGGCACCAGACGCTTGTAGCTGTTGGTGGTGGGGTTCGAGAATGCCAGCACAGCCGGGGCGTGCTTGAGGATACCGCCGATAGCGTACATGGCAAGGTCGCTCAGCCCGGCGTATCCGCTGCCGGCGAAGATCGGGTCGTCGCCGTTCCAGAACGAGATATGCGTGTGCATCCCCGAGCCGTTGTCGCCGAAGATCGGCTTGGGCATGAAGGTCACGGTCTTGTTGTGCCGCGCGGCCACGTTTTTGACGATGTACTTGAAGAGCATCGTCTTGTCGGCCATGTCGACTAGCGAGTCGTACTTGAGGTCAATTTCGGCTTGACCGGCGGTGCCCACCTCGTGATGTTGGCACTCGACTTCCAGGCCGCAGTCGATCATGGTCTGCATCATCTCGTTACGCAGATCCATCGTCTGGTCGGCCGGCGGGACGGGGAAATAGCCCTCTTTGTATCTCAGCTTGTAGCCCAGGTTGGGCTCTTCCTTGCGGCCGCGGTTCCACTGGCCTTCGCAGCTGTCGATGTGATAGAAACCCGAGTGGGCGTTCTGCTCGAAACGCACGTCGTCGAAGATAAAGAACTCGGACTCGGCGCCAATGTAGCACGTGTCGGCGATGCCCGTGGTCTTCAGGTAGTTGACCGCCTTGCGAGCGACGTTGCGGGGGTCGCGGGTGTAGTCTTCGCGGGTGATGGGATCTTGGATGTTGCAGATCATCGAGAGCGTCGGCAACTTGGCGAAGGGGTCGAGCACGGCCGTGTCGGCCTGCGGTACGACGAGCATGTCGCTCTCGTTGATCGCCTTCCAGCCGCGGATGCTGGATCCGTCGAAGCCCAGACCGTCTTCAAAAACTTCTTCGTCCAACGCGGAGGCCGGGATGGTGAAATGCTGCCACAGACCGGGGAAGTCCATGAAACGCATATCGATGGCTTTGACGTCTTTTTCGCGGCAGAGGCCGAGTACTTTTTTGGGTGTCACTGCAGGAACCTTTTCGGG
>CAZISU010000902.1:0-3336 GCA_964541935.1 uncultured Planctomycetaceae bacterium
CTGTTCTGGCCGATGAGATGGGGTTGGGAAAAACGATGCAAACCATCACGGCCATTCGCCTGCTCTTGCGGCGCGGCGAGGTGCGGCGGATTCTGTTAGTTTGCCCCAAACCGCTAGTGACAAACTGGCAGCGTGAATTCGCGATGTGGGCGCCCGAGGTTCCCGTGGCTGTGATCGAGGGCAACCAGCAGCAACGGGGTTGGCGTTGGCAATTGCCCGATGCGCCTGTGAAAATCGCCAACTATGAACTCTTAAACCGCGATCTAGAATTTTTTGCGGATGATCCAATCACCGACGAGCCAATCGCCGACGGGCTAAATACATGCAATGACGACAAACCGGTCTTCGATCTGGTTGTTCTCGACGAATCGCAGCGGATCAAGAACCGACGCAGCGCGACCAGCCAGGCCGCACGATCGATTAAAAGCCGCCGTCGCTGGGCGCATACCGGAACGCCCGTCGAAAACAGCCCCGAGGATCTGGTCGGAATATTCGAATTCCTCTCGCCCGGGTTCCTCTCGCCCGATCTTCGCCCTCGTAAGATGGGCCAGACCGTACGGGATTATGTTCTGCGACGCACCAAGGACAATGTAGAGATCGATTTGCCGCCCAAAATGTTTCGCGACGCCGAGTTGGACCTTTCGCCCGAGCAGCAGGCGGCCTACCAGATGGCCGAGAACGAAGGCGTGGTGCAACTCAACTCGCTGGGCGACCATCTCTCCATCCAGCACGTCTTCGAGCTGGTTTTGCGGCTGAAACAAATCTGCAACTTCGATCCGTCCAGCGGTGTCAGTTCGAAATTCGAACGCCTCGAGGCCGACATGGAGGAAGTTGCACAGAGCGGTCGCAAGGCTCTCGTTTTCAGCCAATGGGTGGGTACACTGAAAAAGCTCAGCGCGGGTCTGGAGCGTTTCGGCGTGCTGGAATATCACGGCGGAATACCCTCGAAGCGACGCGACGAGACGATTAAACAGTTTCGCGAGGATCCCAATTCTCACGTCATGTTGTTGAGCTATGGGGCCGGCAGCGTGGGGCTCAACTTGCAGTTCGCCAGCTACGTGTTCCTTTACGACCGCTGGTGGAACCCGGCCGTCGAGGACCAGGCCATCAACCGCGTGCATCGTATCGGCTCGACCGGCCCGGTGACCGTAAGCCGCTTCATGATGCTCGACACGATCGAAGAACGCATCAACAGCATCCTGGAAGAGAAACGCGAGCTATTCGACACAATCTTCTCGGACTCTGGAGCACATCAGAAGAGAGGGCTCACGCAGGACGAGGTCTTCGGCCTGTTCGATCTCAAAAGCCCCAAAGGTCTTATCAGGCCCGCGGCTTAGTGAGACTACCGGGCTATCGGTGGGGCTCACGAAATGGCTTTGCTACCTGTGCAGTCGTGGGTAGATTTCCTATGCATATCACCCAGATAACCTATTTACGACAAGAATAGTGTTCCGATCGGACATTTTTCAGGGAAAAGCCTGGGTATTGCTTTACGCGCTGCGAGAATTTATATAGAATACATTCTATTGAAGTGAATACATTCCCCGAATTTTAGGAGTGCCGCACCATGGCCGTCCTGTCTTGTATTGGTGGTTCGCGTTCATGCAATTCTTCTATACGCAGAAACAAGCGGCTTGACCCTAGTCACGGATTTACGCTTGTTGAGCTTCTGGTGGTAATCGCCATCATCGGCATTCTGATCGCGCTGCTGTTGCCGGCGGTGCAAGCCGCCCGGGAAGCAGCTCGACGTTCACAGTGTAAAAACAACCTGAAACAAGTCTCCCTGGGTGCGCTGTTGCACGAACAGACACATGGTTTCTTCCCAACCGGCGGCGACAGCCCATGGACTGTCGGTGAACCTGATGGTGGATTTACCGCAAAGGCAATTCAAACTTCATCCGGCTGGATCGTACAAGGGCAAAAAGGCGGATTCTTTTTCAACGTCCTTCCCTACATAGAGCAGGAGGATATGCGCAAGCAAGGCGAGGGCCGGCCGGATGCCGAACGGCAAGCGATTTGGGCGGAAATGGTTACGGTTCCTATCGCAACGCTAAATTGCCCTACGCGTCGTTCCTCCAAAACATACGGCTTGGGAGCTTACACAAACGTGAAGCACTGGCGAAACATCAACATGCCTACCGGCTTGGCCAAAAACGATTATGTAGTAAACGCTGGCAGTTCTACGATTAGATTTTTTGCGGGCGATTACTCCGGCCACACCGGGATCTCCTACTGCGGCAGCAACGTAAAGATGTCTGAGATTCAAGACGGCACCAGCAGCACGTATCTTGTGGGCGAGAAGTATCTTACGCCCGACCAATATGTCAACGGTGACGCGGCTGGCGACGACAACGGATTTTATGTGGGCCACGACTGGGACATTTGCCGCTATACACACTTCGACCCAGACGATCTGAACACATCGGAGTTATACCGACCAAGACGTGACCAGGAAGGCGTGAACTATTCATATGCCTTTGGCAGCGCCCATCCGGCCGGGTTCTGCATAGGTATGTGCGACGGCTCGGTACGTTCGATCGATTACGAAATCGAACAAGAGATCCACTCGTATCTTGGCAACCGCCACGACGGCGTGGCGTTGGACAAAACTAAGTATTAAAAGGCGGAATTATTCAATTGCCCGGCCGGATGAGGGGTCGAAGAAAAGCAAACGCCGCGGATCGATGGCGAGCGTTACCTCTTCGCCTGGCGCAGGCATCGTCGATAGGTCGCCGACCGGGCGCACGACAAACGCATGAGAGTTGCCGAAGCGTCCTCGCGAATCGGCGTTGTCGGCAGACACGTCACCGGCAGCCGCGTCGAAGCCGGTCTCGAAGACCGTTGTAGCAATCCCGCCCACATAGAGCAGACACTCGCTACCGACCCGCTCGACGTCCTCGACTTTCCCTGCAACTCTAGGGCAAGGGGCGGAAGCCTTTTTTGTTTCGGACAAGATGGTGACATCTTCCGGTCGAACGCCGACGGCGATTGTACGCCCGGCGTGGTTCTTTAGTTTGGGGTAAATGGAATCAATGGCTGGAACATTCAAGGTCTCGCCGTGTAAGTCGATTTGTTTGCCGTTGGGCGTTAAGGAAGCGTCCATAATGTTAATTCCCGGACGGCCGATCATGGCGGCCACGAAACGGTTAGCGGGCGATTCGTAAATCACTTGTGGGGTGTCGATCTGCTGGATGCCGCCGGGCGTTCCATCTCTAGTTGCGGGCGGTCGCAGGACGACGATGCGGTCGCCCAGGGCCATGGCTTCTTCGGCCTGGTGGGTTACCCAAAGCATGGCCATGCGCTGCCGCTTGTGCAGGCGGCGGATCTCGCGGCGGA
>CAZISU010000903.1:0-3327 GCA_964541935.1 uncultured Planctomycetaceae bacterium
AATGCCCACAGCCCACAGTTCATAGCCCAAAACTTCAATCGATCGGAAATTCGTGCTGCGTGGTTTGCTTGGCGAAGATCGGCAGGTGCCGATAGTAGATTTCGAGGATCATGGTTGCCATGGCCGTGCAGTACAGTCGACCCCCGCTGTCAACGTGGCTGCTGTTGGGCATGTACCAGCTTCCGGTTTCGTGGCCGGCTTTGGCCTGAGAATTGACCAGTTGGTCGCGCATCACGGAATTCCACTTTGTCCACTGATCTCCGCCCCAGTGTCGCATTACTTGGGTGGCGTAGTAGTTGTAGTAGATGTCGCCGGTGGGGCCCAGGCGGCCGATATAGGCGATTCCTCGTTCGAGCCCAGGATTGCCCTTCTTCCAGCCGAAATACATGCGACACAGCAGGCCAACGGCGGTAACGGCGGGCGAGCCGCCTTCGGCGTTTACGTATCCATAGCGAGCACCGCTGTCGTATTGTACCGAGTCCAGGAACGCGTATGCACCTTTGAGAACACGTTCGGGCACGATAAGGTATCCCATTGCACCGCTTTTCAGGGCCATTATCTGCCAGCCCACCACGGAGGTGTCGCCGGGCGTACGGGGTTCATATCGCCATCCGCCGCCGACGGGATCTTGAGCGTAGCAGATGAAGTTGATCGCATTTTGCGCCGGTGCGAGCAGGCCGTTGTCCTTGGTCATTGCATAGGCCTCGCACATGGCGATCGATGCGATTCCATGCGAGTACATGCGGCCCCCACCTTCATGGAAGCTGCCGCCGTTGCGATTGACCTTCATACGCATTTTCAGGAAGTACAGCCCCGCCTGGACCGTTTTTTGGTACTTGCCGGTTTTATGGGTTTGGCCGGCGCCCAAAAACGGCAACAGTGCCAGGCCAGTGGCGGCCGCGCGTGCGTCTTGGAGCGTGCCCGGATTGCGACATTGTCCACGGCACAGGGGGCTTTTTCCGTGGTCGAAGCTCCACCCGCCGTCCGGCATTTGGTGTTGTGCCAACCACTTTAGGGCTCTAGAGACGGCCTTTTCGCTGCCTTTCGAGCCTCCGCCCCGAGCGACCATTCCCCGTCGGGCCTTTTCGCCTCGGCCCGAGAGACCGTTGCCGGTGAAGGCACCCACCTGCGACATGAGGTCGGAGCGGGGCGCTTTTTCCAAGCCGATTTCGCTCAACTCGACCGAGACCGCGGCGGCGGCCGTGTCGTCGACCGGCGAGAGTTCGGTGTCTTCGGCCGGGGCGTCGGATTCGACCTCGATCATTTCGGTAGCAACTTCGATGTTGAGTTCTTCGATTAACTCGTCGTCGAGTTCTTCTAGTTCTTCCGACTGCTGGTCTTCATCGGTAGAGATGACCAACTGTCGGATTGAGTCGGGATCGATGCTCGGAAGCGTGCAGAGGGCCAATATGATAAGAATTACCATATGCACCATCATGCTAACCAACCAGCCCGGCATGGTGGTCAATAATTTGCTGGTGATACCGCTGTCTTGGCGCGGCAGATCTTCAGACGACTGATCCTCGGACTTTTGCTCCTTGGGAGTCTTGTCCTTATTAGGCTTTTTTCCGGGTTTTTGCAGAGATTCAGCGGTCTCATCTTTAGCTTCCGGGCGAGCGTCTTGCTCGTTGGGGAGTTTTTCATCCGCGGATTTTTCGTTTTCAGGCTTCGTAGTCATTACATAATCTGCCGAAAAAGACTCAGGAATCCACATCGAGCAACGAGAATGTGGTCCTCTAACAGTTCAGTCTTCAGGGTACCCTTGGGGCTTGGAAAATGCAATGTTAGGAACATTTACGCCAGACTGTTGGGGGGTCATTAACTGGTCCTAGCCTAAGGGAGGCCTTGTCGGAGCGAATGTCGCGTGTATAATGTTGGATTCGGTCCACGTGGGGGCCGATTATAGGGGGGTTGAAAGTCGATATGTGTTGGAGACATTTTTAGATGGCCAAAAGCAAAAAAAAGTCAGAATCGGTTTTTCTCGTCTGTGAAGAGACGGGCGATTACAACTACACCATTCGCCGCAAGCCCGGTGGCGAGAAGCTGAAGATCAAAAAGTTTTGTCCTCGCTTGCGGAAACACACCTGGCACGCCGAGAAGAAGAAGTAGTCGGCCGGGTTCGCCCGACTGTTACTTCTCTTACTTGTGCGAATTAATCCATGGCCAAACGCTGGCGCATTCATCGTCATGACGAGGGGCACATCGCCGATTTGGCGCGCGCTGCCGGAATTCCGGCGGTTGTGGCCCGGCTGCTGATCTGCCGCGGAATTTCCGATCCGGAAATCGCCAAGCGTTTTCTTTCCCCCAAACTCTCCGAACTGCGCGACCCCGAGCGTTTGCCCGGCTGTGCCACTGCCGCCGAGATTGTCCACCAGGCGATTGCCGAGCGGCGGCGGATTGTGATCTATGGCGATTACGACGTGGACGGCGTTACGGGCACGTCTCTGTTGTGGAAGTGCATCAAGATGCTCGGTGGCGATGTGGGCTACTATGTCCCGCATCGGGTCGACGAAGGCTACGGGCTTAACCACGATGCCGTTCGCACGCTTGCCACTCAAGGCGCGTCGCTGCTGGTGACGGTCGACTGTGGAATTGCCAGTGTCGACGAAGCGCAAACCGCCAAGGAGCGTGGGCTGGAACTTATCATTACCGACCACCACCGCCCCGGCGAGACCTTGCCCGAGGCCGCGGCGATTGTGCATCCGGCCTTGCCGGGCAGTGCCTACCCGTTTGCCGGATTGGCCGGCGCCGGCGTGGCCCTGAAGCTTGCCTGGGCGATTTGCCAAAAGGCCTCCGGAGCAAAGAAAGTCAGCCCGCGGATGCGGACCTTTCTGATGCAAGCCGTGGGCCTGGCGGCCATGGGCACGGTGGCCGACGTGGTGCCGTTGGTTGATGAGAATCGGGCCATGGTTACGCACGGCCTGGGCGTATTGAAGGAAAATCCCGGGCCGGGGCTGGCGGCCTTGATGAAAATCGCCCAGGTCGACGACAAGCCGCTCATATCCAGCGAGGATGTGGCCTTTTCGCTGGGCCCCAGGATCAACGCGGCCGGGCGATTGGGACAGGCCTCGCTGGCCGTCGAGCTTCTCGTCACGGACCAGGCCGATCGAGCCGAAGAGCTTGCCCAGTATGTCGATCAGCTCAACGCCGACCGGCAGTCGCTGGAACGGCGCATTATGCTGGCGGCCAATAAACAGGTTAAAGAACATTTCGACGCGAAGAACGACGCGGCACTGGTCCTGGCCGACCGCGACTGGAACCCGGGCGTGATCGGAATCGTGGCCGGGCGTCTGGCCGATAAGTATCACAGGCCGGTGATTCTGATTG
>CAZISU010000904.1:0-3322 GCA_964541935.1 uncultured Planctomycetaceae bacterium
CGGCCTTTGCGGCGACAAGTTCCTGTCGTGCCCCCCGGCGGGTGCGAGGATTGGATAATTGTTCGACCAGCCGAGCAAAATCGGGATTGCCGGGGTCAGTATGGTCGGGCGATTGGGATGTCACTTTGTTTCTCTCACGGAAATTAGCGAGGTTCCAGCACAGACCAAAAGAGGGCTGCCGCGCGGTTATATGAAGCTGCGTCAGTATTGGGCCAATTATAGCCATCGCGGCGGGGGTAGCAAGGAGTGCTATTGGTCTGAGCTAACCACCCCTGTGGTGCAGGCACCCCCTCTCTACAGAACCTTTTCAATACGGTTGTCGTGGTTGTTTTTCCCGAGTACGCGATTTTCGACAGTGGGGGGGAGATAGAATCTTCTGGCCCGACGCGAGTGAGCTAGAGTTAAAGCGAGAGGATAAGAGCAGATGAGAGAATTCAGTGACGATTATTCCGATGAATTCGGAGATACAGAAATGACGTGTCAGGAACTGGCGGCTAGAATCGAAGAGCTTCAGCCCGAGGCCATGCCACGCGATGTGGCCAGGCTTTGTCTGTTGCTGACGAATTCGGTCCAAAATATCGAAGAATTGGCCAGCGAAGCGGCGCTTTCCGAGGCCTGGCAAGAGATGGGCATGCGATTGCAGGCGGCCACCGATCAACACGCGGCCATGACCGAGGAGCTCGAAGACTTGGCCCAGGCCGATCCGGCCGAGTTCTCCATGGACCAGATCTGGGTTCTAATCCGGGCGATCAAGGTGCAGAGCCAAATATTGCAGCTTTACGTGGGACAGCCGACGGTTGATGTTTAGCGGGAGCTTCTTTGTGTGGGGCAGTCGACGGTTGATGTTTAGCGGGAGCTTCTTTGTGTGGGACAGCCAACGATGGATGTCTAACGAGAGCTTCTTTGGCTCAGGTCAGTTGTTCCGCGGCGGTCGGCTTGGAGTTGGTCTTTCGAGGGTTTGTCGAAGATTGTCCAGACTTTGGCCTCGCGGGCCAGTTTGGCTAGATACTCCTTGCGGCCTTGCATGGCCTGCATGTTTTTCATCTTTTTGCGGATCTCACTTTGGGCTTCGAAGAAAGGCGTGCGGTGGGCGTCTTCGCGTTCGATCACCCGCACTATATGGAATCCGCGTTTGCTTTGGATAATAGGGCTGAGCTTTGCGACGGGCAGGCTGAAAATGGCTTTGTCTATCTTTTCCGAGACGAGGCTACCCCGGGTGGTCCAATCCCGTGCGCCGCCTTTATAGGCCGTGATGCCGTCGGACCCGTTTTTCGCTACCTTGGAAAACGAGGCGCCGTCCTGAACGAGGTTGCCCATGCGTGCGATCTGAGCAAATGCCTCCGCTCTGTTCGCTTTGCCGGTAACCTTGACCGCCAGTTCTTCCCAGCGGGCTTTGGCCGTGTGATCGTAGTCGGTGAGGTGCTGGTTGTAATAATCGAGCATCATTTCGTGTGTGATTGTTTTGCCGGCCATGGCCTGTTGTTGCATCCATTGCATGGCCAGCGCGCGTTCGATGAACATGTGTCTCTGGCGGCCGATCGAGGTGCCGAACTTGCGAAGCTTGTCTTCTAGAGCTTGCCGCGAGTCGACCTTGGTGATCTTCATCATGCTCTCGACTTCTTTTTCCTCGAAATGCTTGGCGATGCTTTCCTTGACCTTGGGCATGGCCTCGGCGGGGATGGTGCGTTTGGCGTCGAGGTAGATGAGCTTCAACTCGGTATGATATTTCAAGCGTGCGCGGATCAACTCTTCGCGCTGTTCGCGAGGGATGGGCTGGTCGAGTTTGTCGAGAGAGTCACGGACGAAAAGGGCCATAACCTCGGATGCCAAGACAACTTCGCCGCCCACGCGGGCCACGATGCGCGAGTCCTCGCAGTGTTCGATCTCGCAGGGCGGTATGGCCGCTTCGGTGGGAGGCACGGGTTGGGCCTGCCAGGGTTGGGCCTGGGGAGGTTGGGCCTGGGGAGGTTGGGCCTGAGTTGCTCCGTAGTGAGCGGGCAGGTATTGAGCAGCGACAAGGCCTGGCCAAAAGGCGACTAGGGCCACGACGATGGAGATGAGACGAGATATATGTGGCACCGTATGCATTCCCAAATAGAGGGGCATGAATAGAATATTTTCGGCGGGATTATAGACAGGTTGCTATTGTGGACGCAACAGCGATTTGGAGCTGCCTGCACCTCTTTGGTGCTAGATATGCGGTCGAGCGACGTGAGCGGATGTGGTTAGATGGCAGGTTGGGAATGTGATTTTTTCGTTTTGCTTTGGTTCAGGGTTGGGCAGCGAACTGGACGCCGTGGCCATAAACTGCCTTGAGGTTTGGGGTTACGGCGTTTAGGATTGTTTTTTCAGGGGGAGAACGAGGTGGGTGGGTGTTGTTTATAAGTTGTTTTATGGGCAGGGGTTACCTCATGTGTACATCTATCGGCGGGGTGGCATGTGTCGCGGGGCAGTCCCTGCAAATTCAAGCTTCTCCAGTCCTCAGAAGAACTTTTTTTGGGCCAGTTATCCCCAACCAAAGTTGCTTTTGCTGCTCCTGCTGGCGGCCAAGGATGAAGGCAAGTACGTCACAATGGTCGGGTAGTCGTTGACCAAACTCGTGACAGAACAGTCCCTTCACAATCTTCCTTTATATCGTCAATAAATGAGCGGCTATAGCTTTTCTGCTCTTTTCGCTTAAAAGACCTAAGAACTTTATCAGCGACGTTTTTCATACTGTGATGGTCCTTTGTTTGCGCTTGACATAAGAGTAAACGGGGGCTAGAATGCCCAAGCAACTGTCATGACAGTTTGGCGGTCACTCTTGAATACATGCGAGGACGAGTGCTATGAAGATTACTAAAGTACTTTCTGATAATCAAGTCGAGCGGGTACATGCGTCGGCTGAGGAGTTGCTTGCGGATGTGGGATTTACGCTTAAGGATGACGAAGCCCTGAAGATGCTGGCGGCCAGAGGCGCGAGGGTCAACGACGCCAATGGACTGGTGCGTCTGCCGACGCCGCTGCTGCGAGAACTCCTTGCCCAGGCGCCGTCGGAATACACGATCACGACCATCGACGGGGTTCGCCACGATATGGGCGACGGGAAGCAAAGGTGTACCGCGATTGTGACCGATCCCTGGATCATCGACTACCGGACGCAGTCGCCGCGACGGCCTTGCATGGAGGATCTGCGGCGTAATACGATCGTCGCCAATCAGATTGAGTCGGTCGCGGAGATAGCTTGCATGGATCATCCGGTCACGGACGTCCCCGGTCCGACGTCCAGCCTTCGCGCGCTGGAGATGCATCTGCTCAACATGAACAAGCACTGCATCTACAT
>CAZISU010000905.1:0-2740 GCA_964541935.1 uncultured Planctomycetaceae bacterium
TGCCCGCCAACGATTCTCCGCGATATTGAATGGCCAGCGGAAAGACCGGGTGGCCGTCGACTTGCAAGGCCGAGCCGACTAACTCGACCCGATTGGCCGATTCACGTCCGCCGCCGACCACGTCGTAGCCCTTGCTAAGGCCTGCGGGTCGACCGGTCGCGTTTGCCGGATCTGTGAAATTCAGCGGTGAGACCGAAGGGGCCGCTCTGTTGGTAATCGACGAGCCGTCTTGCAACGTGGCCCCAGCGACTCCCGCCCGCACCAGCGGTTGCGGAAGTTTTGTGACGGGATTCGGCGTGGCAGGCTTTGGCACAGCGGGCTGAGATACAGCGGGTTGAGGCGTTGTGGGCGGACGCTTCACGTGACCGGCGATGTCCAGGTCGTCTATCCAGACGTTGGTTTTGCCGGGGCCGCCGTAAACGTTGATGAGCACGCGGTCGACAAATGCCTCGCGGCCGTCGACGTCGGGGCCCATCTGCATCCGCAACACGCGTATGGCCCGATTGAGCAACAAGGGTATTTGGACCAGGCGAAGCTGCTGCCAGCGTCCGACCTGGGTGTAGCTGGTCCCACGCACCAGGGTCGTAATAGGGCTGCCGGTGCGTGGATCTTCGGTGCGCGGCAACACAACCCGCGCCATGATCTGCAATCCGGCCCTGTCGGACTTAACCCAAACGGAGGGTAGCAGCTCGGGAATCACCAGGGGGCTATCGACGGCGTGACTTAAGTAAACATAGGTTCCGCCCTCGCCATTGATTACTAGGTATTCGCATCCATTGCCCGTGTGGGCTTGGTCGCCGATGCGTTTGTGTAATTCGATCTGATAACGTGCGTTGCCGCCGGCTTCCTGCCAACTTGGCTGCGTGCCTTCGTGACCTTCGTACCAGGCTGATTGTCCCAGGGCTGATTGTCCCAGGGTCACTTGTCCCACGGTAACTTGGATGTGGAGAGCCATCAGGCATATGACGGAGATGATAGCAATCCGCATGGCACGGATACCATTTGCCGACGAGCAGCCATTGGCATGCTTTTGTGGCGGGCGGCTAGCAGCCTTTTTGATTCTATTGAAATGCGGCATCGACTTGTTCGATTCTGAGCCGGTTTGGTTGGTTTTTGCAGCTCTCGCTGCCCAGGTTGATAAAAAGCGACGCCCGCAAGGAGCGTGTTTATTGTCGTAACGTGTGCTTGTAGCAGGATTTGCGAATCGCCACCAGAGCAAAGCGTGGCCTTTTAGCAACACGCTACTTTCTGCCGGCAGGAGGTTTTAGGTCGTAAGTCATTTGCAAACGGCACCTTACGTAAAAAATCCCCACTCATTTTGAGTTTTGGCACGGGGTGTGCTCTTTACCAAAGCATCTTACATCCCTCAGACGGAGACACCTAATGAATCAACCTGCTAAGTCGACCAATACCAAAACCGAAGAACTCCCCCGCGAAATTACCGATCTGGTCAGCGCCGTGGGTGAACTTCCGGCTGAAATCCGCGAGAGAATCGAGCCCGTGCTGTCCCGCGTGGTCGACAGCAGCAAGCGTCGTCGTCGCATCCTGCAGCTTGTGCAAGATGCTCTGAGCCAACTCCGTTTGGACATGAAATACCTGATGTTTGATCTAGAAGCCACGCGTCGGGAACGGGACGATTATCGTCGCCAGGTCGAAGAGGCCTAGTAGAGGGGAATGATCAAGTCTCAATGATCAATGATCAATGACGGGAGATTCACTGATTATGGGCTGGCATACCCCCTTGCAGTACCGCTGAAGGCCCCCTCCGCTCGCAAGCTCCTACACATTTCTGTTCCCTTCCATATTATTCCTGCCTAGAATAGAATAGTGTGATAGGAATAGGGAACGACAAGTGTTGTCGGCATGAGTAGAGGTGCTTTCTGCGATGAGCCAACAAACGGCCGAACAACTGGCTCAGCGGGTTTTTGATCTGGGGCTGATCACGGACCGTCAGCTGCAACAAATATGGGGGGAGCTTGGCAGCCGCCATGTGGCGTCAGACGACTTCCTGCAGATGCTCGTGCGCCGTGAGATTCTGACCAACTATCAGGTCGAACGGCTCTTAAAGGGCGAAAAGACCGGATTCTTCTTCGGCGACTACAAGGTTCTGTATCTGGTTGGGGCCGGCTCCTTTGCGCGCGTTTACCGAGCGGTTCACAAGGAAACCGGCAACATCGTAGCCATCAAGGTTCTACGCAAGCGCTTTAGCGAGAACCCGGCCCAATACCGCCAGTTTGTCCGCGAAGGCCTTTTGGGGAAATCTCTTCGCCACGAAAACATCGTGCCGATCTACGACGTTGTTTCTCATAAGACCGAACACTTCCTGGTGATGGAATTTGTCGAGGGCAGGAATCTTCGCCAATTTGTCAAGATTCGTAAGAAGATTGAGCCCTTCGAGGCGATCCGCTTGATGAGCGAGATCACCAGCGGCCTGCAATACGCTTTTGAAAGGGCGCTCACGCACCGCGATTTGAAGATCAGCAACGTGTTGGTTTCCAGCCGCGGAACCGCCAAACTGGTCGACTTCGGACTGGCTTCAATCGACGTATCGCTAAACGACTCGGGCGGCTTGCCCGGCGCCGCGTCGCCCAACAGCCGCACGGTCGACTACGCTGCCCTGGAGCGGGCAACGGGTGTACGCCGCGACGATCCCCGTAGCGACATTTACTTTCTGGGCTGCATATTCTACCACATGCTGACCGGGCGGCCCGCCTTGAAAGAGACGAAGGACCGCGTACAG
>CAZISU010000905.1:2750-3311 GCA_964541935.1 uncultured Planctomycetaceae bacterium
GGCGAAAACCCGTTTCTTGGAAGTCGTTCCGGCGCAGAAAGCCGAACCTACGATTTCTCACTCAGTCAGCATCGTAGCCAACAAGGCTTTGTCGCTCGACCCAGAGCGGAGATATCAGACGCCCGGCGCCATGCTTTCCGACCTGCGGATTGCTGCCCGACGCCTGAGCGGCGCGGAACAGGAGGCTGAGACCAACGGCAATGGTAACTCGTCCGAAGTCCCGGCCGTGGCCTCGGCAAGCGGTAACCAGTTTTCGGTGATGGTGGTCGAATCGAACGGCGAGATGCAAAACGTGTTCCGCAACGGCTTCAAACGGGCCGGTTATCGCGTGCTGATTACCAGTAATCCGCAGTTGGTTTTTGCTCGTTTCCAGCAGGAGCCGGACACGACCGACTGCATCATTTTCAACGCTCAAGAAGTCGGCCAGCCGGCCCTCGAAGTTTTCAACCGTTTCGCCGAATTCGAAGCCACACGCTGCGTTCCCGCCTTACTGCTGCTGGACGATTCCCAGATTAAGTGGAAATCGCAAGCCCGTATGGCTCCCCATCGTCTGGTTTTGGG
>CAZISU010000906.1:0-3310 GCA_964541935.1 uncultured Planctomycetaceae bacterium
TCCGTTTAGCCCGGTCGCTTGCGATTGTTTTGAATCCATTTCGTCTTTTCGAACTTTCGAAAATTCGTGGCAAAAAATGAATAAATGCTTCCATCCGATCTCGGAAATCCCTTCTATTTTAACACGAAAAGTCGAAAGAACGAAGGTTCGAAAAGCGAGTGTTATTCGTCGTCTTCCGGGTTAATGTTTGCTTGGGCACTTTCCTTGGTGAGATCATCAAGCCGTTTTTCAAGCTCATTGATGCGGCCTATCTGTGCTTTGAGTGTGGCTGTAATCGAAGTCATTGCTCCAGCGGCCATGATGCATAAGATTGAACTGAAGAAAAGTGCGAAGCCACCGGGATTTCCCGAGGCCATGTCAGAGTGACTAAAGAAGACTCCCACTCCGCCAAATCCAATTAAAACAAAGAGGTGCACATAAATTAACCGTGTTAAATCCATTTCGATTTGCTCCTTGAAAGTTACAGAAAAAATACCGTAGCATCGTAGGCCGGGTCGTGACCCGGCGTTTTAGCCAGTTGCTAGCCAGTTCCGTCGCCGGGTCACGACCCGGTCTACCGCTCACCCCCCCTGCCCTGCCTCAACTTGCCGAATTGCCTCGGGCTGGGTATTCTGGAATATAGGGGGTTCGTGTCCCATTGGAAAGGGATGCAAGTCGCTTGCGGCTCTTATAGTCTAGCGGAAAGGTGGAGATACTGACAATGGATGACCCCATCGTTCAAGAAGTTCGAAAGATCCGTGAGCAATTGGCACGCAAGTCAAACTTCGATTTGCACACCATTTTTTCCGATGTTTACAAGAGGCAGAAATCCCTGGGAACACGACTTGTTTCGCCCAAAGAGCTTGCTAAGGCAAATCACGCCAGTAGCGCAGCGGTTTCGAAAGATAAAAAAAACACTCCAACATGAAACACTCTCTAGTAACCGGCGGGGCCGGATTCATTGGCAGTCATTTGGTCGAGGCCCTGCTGGCCCGTGGCGACCGGGTTTCGGTAATCGATAACGAATCGACCGGCTCAATTGAAAATCTGGCGGGGGTGATCGATAATCCGAATCTGTCTTATACAAAGGGCACGGTGGCCGATCGCGATTTGGTCCGCGAGGCGGTTGCCGACGTCGACGAGGTCTATCATCTGGCCGCGGCCGTTGGGGTTGAACTGATCGCCCGCTCGCCGATCCATACTATCGAGACGAATATCTATCCCACCGAGATGATACTCTCGGAACTTGACCGACTGCACCAAGACGGGAAATCCATCAAGCTGTTTTTGGCCAGCACCAGCGAGGTTTATGGCAAAAATCCTAAGAAACTCTATGCCGAGGAAGACGATTTGGTCTTCGGCCCCACCACGCGGGCACGCTGGTCTTACGGTGCTTCGAAGGCCATCGACGAGTTCTTGGCCCTGGCCTACTGGCGCGAGCACCGTCTGCCGGTGGTTGTGGGACGCTTTTTCAACGTCGTCGGTCCGCGGCAAAGTGCGGCCTACGGCATGGTCCTGCCGCGCTTCGTAGAGGCGGCCTTGGCCGGGCGGAAGTTGACCGTACACGACGACGGGCGCCAGGTCCGCTGTTTCGCCTACGTTTTGGACATTGTGCGGCTGGTGATCGAGTTGATGGAGAACCAGGATGCCACCGGCCGGGTGTTCAACATCGGCAGCGACGAGCCGGTCGAGATCTTGGAACTGGCCCGCCGCGTAATCCACGCGACCGATCCCACGGCCGATGCGGACGCACGCACGGAGTTCATCAGCTACGCCCAGGCCTATTCGCCCGACTTCGAAGACTGCCGCCACCGCGTACCCGACCTCAGCCGCCTTTACCAGACGGTCGAATTTCGGCCCATGTTCGGGCTCGACGAGACAATCCAGCACGTGCTGGAATGGAAGCGGGCTGAATGAATCTCACAATCTAAAGTTAGCGGGCGGGCTTGTCCCGCCGTTGAGTCGCAAATCTGAATACTAACCCGAAGCGCAAGCGAAGGGAGATGCGGCATTCCCTCTGCTTTCCCCCTTCGCTTGCGCTTCGGGTTAGTATTGCAACTTTGTTGATAATATCGCAAGACGAATAATATCAGGGGCACTCAACTCTAGTCCCATTGCTGGGGCACGACCCGGCCAACGATTCTATACCTAATCGAAAAACTGCGGTAACATTGAATTCAGGGGGTTGCAAAGCCCTGAAATTTTGTTATTCTGACGTGTGACAATAGCGGAAGGGAGGTTGGGGGGATACTGGACCTCTAGGGGGAGTGCAGTATAGTGGGGCGTGAGGAAACAGATTATGGGAACCAATTAAGCAGGAGCGAGGTAATAGGTATGGACGGACGTGAACTACGTCTTCAGCGTTTGATGGGTGACGGTCGGGCGGTTGTGATTGCTTTTGACCATGGATTTTTCGACGGCCCCATTCCCGGCATGGAGGATTTGCCCCAAACGGCCACGAAGATCAATCCCGTGGTTGACGCGGTGCTTTTGGCGCCGGGCATGATCCGCCATTGCGGCAGCGTGTTTAGCAAACCCAAACGCCCGCTGGCGATGGTGCGTCTGAATTGGAACACGGTTTACTGTTTCGGGTTCGGCTACAAGGGTGCCAAGAGCGTGTATTGCTACGAGCCGGTAGATGCCTTGCGCGAGGGCATGGATATCGCTCTGGTCTCGCTCACATTGAAGACGGGCGACGAGTTCCGCGACGCTGAAAACGTCGAAGTGTTTTCCAAGCTATGCAACAAATGTCACTCGATGGGCATCCCGGTAGTGGGCGAATATTTCCCCACAGGGCATTTGGACATGACCCCCGACCAGTTGCACGAAGATGTTTTGGTAGGCAGCCGCGTGATAGCCGAACTTGGCGCCGACGCGATTAAGACCTTCCACACCAACCAGTTTAAGGCCGTTTCGGGCTCGTGTCCCGTTCCGGTGTTGGCTCTAGGCGCCGAAAAACTGCCCACGCAGCAAGACGCTCTCCTCTTGGCCCAAAACGAGGTGGCTGACGGCGCCGGTGGCGTGGTGTTTGGCCGCAACGCCATCCAGGTTGCCGATCCGTTTGCCTTCCAGGGCGCACTCTGCGAGGTCGTCAAGAACGGCGCTACGGCCGCCGACGCAGCGAAGAAATATCAGCTTGGGTAAATGGGTAATTGACTGACATGCACAAATCGTTAGACAGCCCCCAAAACAGACCGCGTGTGGGAATTCTCGGGCTTACGTTGGAGTTCTACGAACAGGCTGCGCCTGGATTGGCGGCGGACCGCGAGGCTTGGGTACGGGCGGCCATGTTGCCCGCACTCGAGGCGGTGGCCGATGTCTCGTTTACGAA
>CAZISU010000907.1:0-3307 GCA_964541935.1 uncultured Planctomycetaceae bacterium
ACCTTCTGCGAATTCACCTTATTGACGCGCCCTAATTTCCCAGGCCATTATAGATGTTCTGCAATATGCTATTGGAATTGCACCCTTGTTTTCCTCTGACTTAATTTCTATGCCCATAGCTCGGGCGACTTCAGAGGGGTCAAATCGCCGATGAGAACGAGCGTTAACGCGGTAGCTGGTAATCTTCCCTGATTTATCCCATCGTCTAAGAGTCTCGGCACACACCCCAAATCTAGACACACATTCAGCCATGCTAATAAGACTTGTGGAAGGGGGGGCTGGTTTGCTAGAATGAATACAGATCATTTCGGCACCTACTTTGCTGAACTGGTTCAGGCTTGGCTGAGTGGTTGCACACTTGGTCAAGCTGTTTTATTAGATGTGGGTTTTTGTCCCACGACACACACATAGTATCGGCTGGGTGCCATTCAGTCAAGAGATTTAACTGATGTGGAAAATATAAAAAGCCTTGCTATGTAGGGTTTTGATTTTGGTGGTGTTGATGTTTGTTGAGAAGTGGAAGGGCTGCTTGTCAGCCAGTGCCGCGGGTGATCATCCATCCTCCTCGTGCTCGACATCAAGAGCCACCCCAAAACTCAGCAGAGCAACTCTCGACCATTGCCAATATTTCATCCCGACTTTAACCGCCCTCAATATACCACCCACCCTCTCCCTCCCCTTTGTTTCCTTCTTTCTTTCTTTCCTATCCAAATTCTAACCCGTCTGCCATTCCCCAGTTGCGCCGAAGTACGCAACTTACAAATGAACCATAAAAAAACCCGGCTTGCCGCAAAGCGACAACCCGGGGTGAGCGAATCATTTTACTAGATGGTATTGTTCGGTACGCGTCAAGGCTTGCTTAACGGACCTTTTTCTTCTTTCCACCACGTCGAGCCGACTTCGCTCCCAGCATCTTCTTCAGCTCGTCGTCGATCTCTGCCAAGGGGATGTTGCGTCGCACGACTTTACCTTGTTTGTCGACTAGCACCATGGTGGGCACGGTCAAAATACCGAACTCGTTGGCCGGTCGGCTGTCGAGCCCGCCGGGTTCGTAGATTTGCGGCCAGGGCAACTCGTTCTCTTCTAGGAAGGCGCTGAGGTCTTCCTGACGGTTGTCCAGATTCACGCCCACAACCTGAAACGTGCCGCCATATTTAGATGTCAACTCACGCAATGTGGGCATGGCCGTTTTGGCCGGCGTACACCATGTGGCCCAGTACTGAACCAGCACTGCCTTGCCGCGATAGTTGTCCAGATCTACTTCTTTGCCCGACTGCGTCTTGCCGCGCAGAGTCAAGAGTTTACCCTGGCTGTCCAAACGTCGGCTTGCACCGGCCGCCTTTTTGCCTACAGGTGCGGCGGGGAATTCCTTCACGATGCGCGCGTACCAGGCTTTTGCCTTGTCTTCTTCTCCCGAAAACTCGTTGGCAATAGCCAGTTGCAGCATCGCCTCGGCTGCGTCGTTGCTCTTGGGATAGTCTTTGACGAACTGCTCGAGACTCTCGAGCCATTGGTCTTGAATCTTCTGGAAGTCCGGCTTCTTACCCTGCAAGCTCAGCCCGTAATCGGCCGTCAACTGTCGGAATCGCACGTAAGCGGCCAGGTTATCATCGTTGCCCTTCTTACATTTTTCGAAAAGAGCCGCCAGACGTTTCGCTCCGTCGGGATATGTGCCTGTCTGAGCAGCCGCGCTTACCATGTCGGCCAGTTGCCGCGTCCACATGGCCCGATCGGCGTTGTTCGTTGCCGCATCGGCGACTTTCTCAACGATATCGGCTCGGCTCGCGTTCAGCGCGATTACTTCTTTCGTATCGCTCGCCTGATTTATCTTCTTGTCAATGTCTTCCAAGCTTGCCAGCAGCTTTTGTGCTGCCTGATTCGGGCCGTCGGCTGCCTGGCCGCTACGATTTCCACCTACAACACTGGGCGCGAAAAATTCCGAGGCGGCCACACCGCTTTGAACGCTGCCGCTTGGACGCGGCACATGCACCATCCGCCAGCCGTCACCGACCTTGACCAAAGTTCCGATCAGCACTTCGGCGTGCTTGTCCTTGTTTCGCACAACCGCCGTAACGTTTTCGTAAACGCTCAGATCCTTGGTCGATCCGTTGGTCCCGCTAGGCACGATTCCCGGCATCGAAGCGCTGAACTGCACCCACTCGGTGTCGGCCGGAATGCCTTTCTTCGAGCCGGAAAGCTCTGAAAACTCGCTCTTGACCCGAGCAATGTTTGCGCCAAGCTGTTTCGCCTTCTCGGTTCCCAGTCCAAGTGAACCAAGTTCCTCGGGCGTGAGCACAAGGCTCATGAAGCGTTCGGTGTCGCCACTACTCAAAGCGGCCACCGCCTCTGCCGAGACCTCTTCGGCCGAAATGGCTTTCCACAGTTCAATTTTGCCGTCCTCGTTGTCGTCTATCCCCCAGCGGGAACCGGAGGTGTGGAACCAGCGGAATTGATCGGCCTTGCGGTTGAAATCGCTGTCGACATCGCGATATACCTCAAGACCGTTTTTATAATATCGCCACTGGTCGACAACGTTGTCGCCGTTTGTGTCCAGAAACACCCGCAACAGCCTGCCGGCCGGATCCTTAACGGCCCAGCCTACGTTTTTGTCATGTTTTTGGGCGTCTATTGTGCAGGCAGCCGCTTCTTTTTCGCCAGGCTGATCGTAGTCCACCCCCTTTTGCATGGGCGAGAGTTTTAAGGCCTGGGCGGCCGACGGCGAAGCGGCCGTGGTGGGACTACCCCACGATAGCAGGGCGAGCGTAAGCCCACATGATGCCATTTGAAGTGTTATTTGGCGTTTCATGCGATTTTCCTCATCGATTAGGTGGGTTAATGTTTGGGCAAGTGCATATTTTTCTCTGCCCGCGTATCTCTTTTTTCGTCCTAAAGGATCCCGGAACATGATCGGATTGTAGGGATTTTCTGGGTTACAAGGGCAGAACTAGGCCGTACAAGCTTCTAGCCGCCTAATCAGCAGTGTCCCTATGACCAACCGTATTGCAGAAGCACAACAGTTTTGCATCCGTCATACCGATACCCACATATCGAGATCGTGGTGTATGGTTTTACTGGATCCAGAAAAAGGCTCCACATGCCGTGCCCCCCCTTTGACATAATAATCGAAGGGATTAAAATGCGATATTCAACTCGACTGGTATCGATCCTGAGCCAAGTCGAGCCGGATCGGGTGTATAGCTCAGTCGGTTTAGAGCGCGTCCCTGATAAGGACGAGGTCCGAGGTTCGAATCCTCGTACACCCACTTGTAAAGCCTTTCGTAGCAACGAGTTACGGAAGGCCTTTTTT
>CAZISU010000908.1:0-3305 GCA_964541935.1 uncultured Planctomycetaceae bacterium
GCCCCATTGCCAATCGAGTAATGCCGCCGCTGGATGCGGCGATCAAGCAGGATGTGAGAAATCGACGGCGCGTTTGTTCTGGGGTGTTCATTTTGAGGCATGGGGTTAGTATCAGGACCAGGACACGATGGATAATCATGGTAATCACAACCCGGTCGACACGCAATACCCAGCATGGTCTGGTCTGGTAGAGTGCGTTCACGACGCACCTGGAATTGCGTGGTGCGTCGCGGACGCACCCTACTTTTCTAGGCCACCGCACCTGCCCTCTGAAATCTACCACTTATACCAAGCGCCGCAGCCATTTTAGCTTTTTTTCGTCGTAGGGCGGATAGCGGAGTTTCAGGTCGGGGTTCAGAGCCCGCCGCATGACGGCTTTTTTGTGGCTGAACGTTTCGAACGAGTGTCGCCCGTGATAAGCACCCATGCCGCTTGCGCCCACGCCTCCGAACGGCAGGCCCAGGGCCGTGAGTTGCATGATCACATCGTTGATACACACGCCACCGGAACTGGTTTCGTGCAAGACGCGATGCTCGGTATCCTTGTCGTGGGTAAAGGCATAAACGGCCAGTGGTTTGGGCTTAGCGCGGATGAAATCCAGGGCTTCGTCGATTCCGGATATGGAAATGACCGGCAGAATGGGGCCGAAAATTTCTTCGCCCATAATAGCCGCATCGGGCGAGACGTTTTTGAGAATGGTGGGCGCGAAGTAGCGCAACTCGACGTCCCATTGGCCGCCGATAACCACTTCGCCGCTTTTGGTCTGCGCGTCGGTTGTTTTGTTTAGCAGGTCGGCCAAGCGCTCGACGTGGCGACCGTTGATGATGCGTCCATAGTCGTCGCTCTCAGCGGGCCGCGGGCCGAAAAATTCTTCGACGGCCGCGACCATGGCCTCGATCAGGGGCTCCTCGATGTCGGCATCGACCAAGACGTAATCGGGGGCTACGCAGGTTTGCCCGGCGTTCATGAACCGCCCCCAGGCGATGCGGCGACCCGCGGTAACCGGGTTGACGTCGCGGTCGACGATAGCGGGGCACTTGCCACCGAGTTCCAGCACGACGGGCGTCAGGTTTTCGGCGGCCGCGCGCATGACAACCTTCGCTACCGCGCCTCCGCCGGTGTAGAAAATCAGGTCGAACCGCTCGCGTAGCAGTTCGCCCGTCTCGTCGGCGCCGCCTTGCACGACGCTGAAACAATCGGTGTCGAGATACCGCGGCAGCAATTGCCCCATCAGGGCGGCCGTAGCCGCAGCTTGTTCCGAGGGCTTCAAGACCGCGCAGTTGCCGGCCGCGATGGCTCCCACCAGCGGGCCCAAGAGCAGGTCGACCGGGTAGTTCCACGCGCCCACGATCAGCACCACGCCCAAAGGTTGCGGTTGGATCCAGCTTTTCCCCGGCTGACAGGCAAGCGGGGTCTGTACCCGAGTCGGACGCATCCAACTCCACAGGTTCTTCCGCGTATAACTAATTTCGGAAATCAGAAAGCCCAACTCGCCGGCCCAGGCCTCGGTCGTCGACTTGCCCAAATCGTCGCGCAGAGCCTGAAAAAGCTGGGCCTCGTTTTCCTCGATGAGTCGTCGCAAGGCATCGAGTTGATCAATGCGCCAAGACGCGTCTTGGGTGCGGCCCGAATCGTAAGCTTCACGCAGTCCCGCAACCACTTGTGAAATTGAACGAGTGGAAGAATCGACGGCAGAGGTTGTCATGCGACGGCTCCTTTCGCGCGAGGGTTATTCGCTGCTCACTTAATAATATGGCAAAACTACGCGGCACGCCCGGCCTTTGCAGGAAATTACGGTAACAAATACCGTATAGGCTCCACGATCAAACGCCAGACTTACATTTTAACGCCCCGGCGGCCATGGAATACCCCCCGCGAAAACCGTGAAAGGGGTGGAATTTCTTCCACCATCAACAGATGTCCTCAACAGTAACAGCCACGCAAGCGGCGTCGCCTCCCAAAGACTGGCACGAGTTTTTCAAGAAGTGGCCCGCGAGCATCTCGCATCGCGGAGTGCTTATAACCAGTTTCGGCGAGCACTTCACTTTTACCGAATTCATCAGCAGCGATACTTTTCTCGTTGTCAGACGCGAAACGCCCGACATCGACGGCGCACGCACGATCGTGCTCGATTTCGAGGGCATCCGCGCGGTCAAGATTCTCGACCCCATGAGGTCCAGCACGTTTGTTGAATTCGGTTTTGGCGTCACGAGCGGGAAAGCGAGCCGGTGACGGTCAGGACGTAAAAGACCAAGGCGATCAGTCCATGCCCGGCGTCCAGAGCGAGGGTTTGTCTCCGCCTCCGCCGCCGGACTCTCCGTCGGGTGTCCAGAGCTTGCCCGCATCGGGCTCGGGCTGGGCTCCGAGCGGTTCTTGTGGTGCGGCCCCAGCGGGTGGCATTCCAGCGGGTGGCATTCCGGCTGGTGTGCCGTCGGGTCGAATGGCTCCGATTTGCACGAGGAACTCGACCAGCGCGTCGGCCACTCCCGGCTCATTCATATGTTTGGCTTGCAGGTGCTGGACGAGGCGGCCCATCTCCTCGGTCTCGTTGCGTTCGAGTCGGATGGGCAGTTCGAGGAGATCCCACATTGCACAAGACTTTTTGGCATCTGCGACATTCTTGCGGCCGCGTTCGACGTATACCAGGCGTTTCTCGGCGTCGGTTTCCAGGTGGCAAAGGCGTCCCAAGACCTCGCTCTCTTCTTCCTTGCCCTGGAAAGTGGGACGGGCCAGGATCTCTTCGCCGAATTTACGCAAAGCCTTATCGGCATGGAAAGCCGCCGCGCGACGATAGCCGTCCAGCAGAAGCTCGTCGGAAAGCTTGTCGGCTTCCAGGCGGGCAAGCCGCACCAGGGGCAGGATCTCGATAGCCGTGGCATCTGGAACGAGCGGGTCTTTGATCGTGTTCGGATCGATTGGTCCCAATTCGGGCACGCCCAACTCGGTTCGCAGGGCATTGAAATCAAAGCTGCCGTCGGTGACGTCAATGGTTGTTTCCAAAACCAACACCAAGGCGGCGATGCGGGTTTTCAGGTCCGCGTCCGCGGCCGCCTCTCGAGGCGTTTTGCCGTCGAGGCAACCGAGTTTCATCTGCGGCCATTGTTCTAAAAGCGCGTAGCGGGTGTGGCTGTCCATTAGATCGCGAAGTTGCGTCTGGGATACATTTTGTGGCAAATACCAGGGCCGCCGTAAAAGATCTTGCGTACTCGAACGCTGGCCCAACGAGTCTTGTTCGGGCTGGCCTACAATCTCCTCGCTGGCGGTTTCCGCGATAAACGCCTTGAGCTCGTCGAGGTTTGGCGACG
>CAZISU010000909.1:0-3299 GCA_964541935.1 uncultured Planctomycetaceae bacterium
AATCGACCAGGGATCTTCGCCCTCGTCCGCTTGGAAGTGTTCTGGAACTTTCCCCATTGTTTCCTTGAGCATTTCCAGCACCTGCTCTTCATCCAGCGTGCGACCGCCCAGTGCCTCGGCTGCCATATTATTGATGAACGACTCGTGCAAACGCAGCGCCACGTCCGGCGTGCCCACCAGTTCTGGCGGAGCACCCAAAGCCGCCAGTTGATCCGCCTCGGCCTGAAGAACTGTAACTCCAACGCCCGTCTCCAACGTGGCGAACAGCAATTCGTTGGGGAAAAGACCCCGTTGCCACAGCGGGTGCCGGAACTTATCGATATATTGCTCGTTGGCCTCGGCCAAAAAGGTGCTCGCTTGTTCGTCAAACTGTCGCGAAACCCGAGCTTCGGCATGACGCGCGCCGATCCAGTCCCCCTGGCATTTCTTCTTGCGAACCTGCTTCCTGGCGATATTTTCGATCAATCGCATCCCGTTAGTAGCGCAAACGCCGGTAATCCTGGACTTCGACACCGCTTGGCAAGTGGCCGGCGTCGAGTAGATCGCCTCTTCGTCGACAAAAAATAGCTTCTCGGCTTCGAACGTCGTCAAACTGTCGGAATATACGCGAACCACGCTCCGCGAGCCCACGTTCTTGGATGCCGTTTGCGCCGACATAACCATGCGGATAACGGCCTCGTTGCCGTTGGGAATCAGTTCCGCCGTAACTGTGCCCGTGGTGTGACCCTCGCCGCGTATGCTCATGCCCAAGATGCAGTCGCGTATCGGCCCGACTTCGTCAACATCCCTCAACATGCCCTTGGCTATCAGGTTCTGCGAAGCGCCCAGATACAAATTCGGCTGCCGATATTCCTCGCGAACCATCCCGATCAGTTCCTTGGCCTGATCGATGGCTTCGATCCAGGCAATCACATCACCCAGCTTTTCGGCCCGCGCGGCCGTGGGATCCTGGCTATATTCCTGCAACCGCTTCGGCAACTGGCTCAAAAGGCCCTCGTATCCGCTCTTGATCTCCGCATTGCCAAGCGCGTTGGCCACCGTGCGATACCGCCAAAGCGCCCGCCGCACGTCGGTAAACCAGATCAGGTTCAAGCCGTTGTTATCGCTATCGAACTGCTCTTGAATTTTCGCAAACTTCGATTCCTCCGCCTTGCCGTTTTCTTCGACCAGTTTCTTCAGATCGTCGAGTTTCAAATAATCACGCCAGGCCTTGCCGTTGGCACCGTCCTTGTCGAGCCGTTTTTCCAGAACGCCGATTTGCTTAAGCAAATTGTCCTTGGCCGCTTTCAAATCCGCGTCGTCGACCGGCGAGAACTTCTGCTTTGCCGTAACGCATAGCTTGCCAATTTCCTGAAACCCGCTGCTGGGAGCTGCCACTTTAGTGGCCACCACTTTAGTGGCCACCGTCGCGCTGGTCGTCTCGGCTCCATCGATGCTCGAAATTGAGAGCACCGCTAGCGAAGCGGAAAGGGCCACCGAAAAACCGATCAATCTTGAAAACATAAAAATCTCCTTACTGCTGTACAGATCCTCAAACTTTGCGCATTAACGGCAAACTGGCCGACCGGCTAATCTTCGCCAGCCTAACAAGTAAACCTAAAACTGCCAACCGCGATAAAGTCCGTAGACGCGCGGGGCATCACTCACGGAAATATAGGTCTTTTCCGAGATCGGGGATGAAATTACCCAGCACTGCCCCACTGTTTTGACTACCTTGCCTAATCCGTGCAGTTCGCGTTATAATCCTAACTTGTTTCTTGACCGAGCCCGGAACCTCGGTCTACCCCACCACGGATGGCCAACTGGCTCAACGTCTATGTGCGTAATGCCTAGAAAACCGATTGCGTAGAGAATTTACTCATGAGGCACCCCCTAAGTTACGTTGCCGTAAAACGGCTGTTTTGCGGTCTTCTGACAATTTTCTTCCTCTCCGGCGTAGTTTTTTCGTCGGCCCCGGCAGCCCCGACGGGTCAGGAAACCCCCGCTAAGCAGGGGCAATTGGCCTGGCACGACGACTATGCCAGGGCAATGGACCTGGCCGAGCGACAGGGAAAAATGCTCTTCATCCTCTTCACCTCGGCCGATAATTCAGCCACCGATTTGGATAACGATTCCGATGACGACCGCGACAGTGCCCACCGCTTGGCCATCGCCACGCCCGAGATGCAAGAAAAACTCAAAAACTTCGTGCGCCTGGCGCTTCCGGTCGACGCAAAAATCACCATGGGCGGCAAAAAAGTCACGCTTCTTGAACTGCCCGCCTATAGCGAAATGCTCGCTCGCCAGGGCATGGCGGTCGTCGATTTTGCCAGCAAAAACTCCCGCTACCACGGCAGCATCGTAAGTATGTTCCCCCTCTATCGCGGTCAAGCATTTTCGGCCCAACAAATCGGCGTCATGCTCGATCTTCCACCCGGCACCCTCACCCAGCGTACGCTCATCTACGCCGTCCGCACCCACCCCGAGCGACCGGCAAGCAGCGACGGAAATATTCGCACAGACTTGACCTCCGAGGCCGAATCCCACAGCGATTACCAAGCCCGCATCCGTCTGCAAGGCCACCACAGTTGGGAAACGCGTTTCCACCGCATTCGCTCGCGCCTGCCCGGTGGTTTGACTGCCACCGAAGTCTGTGCCGAAAGCTGGCCCGGCGAAAACCTCCTCGCCGCCGCCATCGAATGCGTCCGCTGCTGGCGAAAATCCTCGGGACACTGGAGCGCCGTCAGGGACAATCATCCCTGCTACGGCTACGACATGAAACGCGGCAACAACGGCATCTGGTACGCCACCGGCATCTTCGGAAAAAGACGCTAAATGAAAAAGACGCTGAATCCCGTTTAGCCCGGTCGCTTGCGACCGGTGCATACCAGAAACTCCGAAAAGAACAACAAAAAAAGGCGACCCAACCTAATTTCTAGGTTGGGCCGCCGTGTTTAGCGGAACCAGGCCTCGGTCCGATACGTCGGTCCCAGGCACATTTTCCTTGGCTACTTGCAGCAGCTATCTGCCGGCTCGCAGCACTTTACCGGTTCGCAACAAGTCGGAACCGGGCAGCGGACCTGAACCGGAACCTGCTTGCAAACTACCCGCGGCACGCATCGCGTTACCGTATAGGCAACTCGTTTCGGCACCATCTTCACGCAGTTAACAGTCTTCGTGTAGTGGACCGGCTTGCAGACAGTGTAGGGCACCGTCTTGCAACGCGTCTCGGATACCATGCGGCAGACCTTGTAGCAGACCTGCTTCTGGCGGCATTCGCTGACCATCTTGCATACCTTATAGGTGCAAGTCTTGACCCG
>CAZISU010000910.1:0-3293 GCA_964541935.1 uncultured Planctomycetaceae bacterium
AGCGGCGTCGACGAGCAAACCGTGCCCGAGCCGTCGGCAGTTTGCGGGTTGATGGGACTCGCTATGGCGGGCCTAGTGGGATATCGACGAGCGAAGAAACGCTAATATTCGCAAATCGACACTAATTTCAACAGGGTATCCCAGGCCTACAAACTCGAAAACACCAGCCCCCCATCTTAGAAAAACCGCAATCCTCAGACTTCTCGCAAACCACCCCACCCGCCACAATTCGTACCTTTGCCGAGTGATTCACGCCATGCAATACACAAAATTGCGCCGCGCAATACAGTCCGCCATGCGGCGCTATATAATCCCGCGCAATGTCACCCTATTCCCCCAAAGCTTCACAACTTACCCCAAAGCTTCACAACTTACCCCACCTAGCGAAATTATAGTCGCCGTAAGTCAATGCCGCAAGACAACTTATGGCCACCTATCGCTGCCCGCCGCCCAGGCCGCGTTACTCACGCCGAAAAACCAAAAACTCGCGCACAAGAACGTGCCAAAATTCCCCACCTTTGCAGAATAGCTTCCCGTCACTATTTCCGCTTAGCGTCGCCCGTGCGGCCGGCGGTGCTTACTGGCGGGTCTACTAGTTTTTCATTGAAGCTGGTCAGGTAGTGCAAGCTGCTGGCCTGGCCGCGGAAGCCGACTACGCGTTTGTCGAGGTCGCTTTGCTGGCTGAGGATGCGGCCGGCGTCGACGTCGAAGCGGATGCGCCCGCGCGAGGCTTGTTGGATCAGCTTGGCTTCGATGGCCGGCTCGCTGACGGGCGTGAGGACTTGCGTCTCGACGAGGATCGTGGCCACGCCCGTCTTAATGCTTTTTAGCTTGTACTTTTGCAGCGTCTGAATGCGTTTGATGCCGCCGGTTTCCAGCGGCACGGTGACCTCGTGCGGCTCGGACCAGGAGTGGCCCACGGCGACCGGTTCTTCGGGCAACGGGAAGGTCAACTGCCCCTTGTTTTCCTTGAAGGGGCTATCCAACGCACGGCTACGTTTGATGACCTTGCCGCGCGTGTCGAGGGTAATTTTCGTGAGCGTTTTGCCGACCGCCTTGGCCACGTCCTCGAACCCGTCGGGCGCCTTTTTGTCGGTATTGGAGTTGTAGCGGATCTCTTTGCGGCCGGTGAGCTTTTGTCGCATCTTCACGTCCGCGACGCTGTACTCGAACGTGGCCGTACCGTCGGGCTTGATGTCGATAACCCGCCAAAGTTTGAGCGACTCGCTGGACATCTCGGTATCTTGCGTGCTGCCCGAAACGGTAGCACTGATCTTGCCGCGATGCACGACCTCCCAACACAGCGTCTCGCCGGGCTGGAACTGATAGCGAAGCGTAACGGTTTCGGCTTTTTTTGCGTCCGCTCCACTTGCGGCGACGAGTTGTCCACCAAAACAGAACGCGGTACAGAATGCCAGCGACAGTAAGAAACGGGGAGAGGTGGCCATGGTTGAATCCTTTCGCTTTGGCTCAAGTTAGCAACGAACTGCTAACATTATTTCTTTTCGAACTGCAGCCGTCCGCTCCAGCCGAGTTTTTCTCTTAGTGTTCGGTAGTAGCTGTGTCCGGGGGCGACGATCAGCTTGAAGTCGACGTCGGCCTTTTGTATCCTCACACGGTCGCCCGGCTGCAATGTACAGAGCACGCGGCCGTCGAGTATTACCGAAGTGGTCTCGTTCGGCTTTGGCACGCCCAGTTCGAAAACCCGATCGGCCGAATCGACGACGGGGCGGTTCGTGAGCGTGTGCGGGCTGATGGGCGAGATCACAAACGCCTGAATATCCTTGCGCAGGATCGGTCCGCCGGCCGAAAGGCTATGGGCGGTTGATCCCACGGGCGAGCTGATAATCAGTCCGTCGCAACTATAAGTGGTTACCAGTTCCGAGTCAACGTAAAGATCGACGTCCAGCACGGCAAACGGGGCCCCGTTCTGCACGGAGACCTCGTTGAGGCCCAGTTGTCGCCGCACAACGTCGCCTTGTCGCACGATTTCGCAGACGAACATCAGGTGGCTGATGGTGCTCATGCGCCCGGCGCGGTAGCCTTCGAGCAACGCAGGCACTTCTTCGGGGGAAAGATCCGCCAGAAACCCCAGCCTCCCTAGATTAACGGCGGCCACCGGTCGTTGCCGGTTACCCATCTGGTGGGCAGCACGGAGGATGGAGCCATCGCCGCCGAGCACGATCGCCAGATCGGCGTCGACCGTCGACATATCTTCCTCGCCAGTGAAGTCGGACGCCACGACCACAGCCAGTGATTTGATGTCCTCGGTCAGCCGCGCGGCGATTTCCGGCAGCCCAGGTCGCCCGCCAAAACCCAACAGCATCACCCGCAGTGGGGGGGCAGATTCATTGTCATGCTTGTTGTTAGCCATGTGAATGATGATAGCGGGTATGGCGGGAAAAGAAAAGCTGGGGTGTGAAGCCGATGACCGGCAAGGAATTCGTTAACCAGATGCAACGGATTTAGCACCTGCTATTTTGGTGGCTTTTCAGGCATGACACCCGTCGCCGCGTTCATCTGGGTTACTACATCCCAAACGGCGTCGTGAATCGCCTTGTAAAGCTTGGGCGTAAAATCCTTTCCACCGCCGTAGTGGTTAGGTGGGCATGTCAGCCCGGCCGGGTTCTGCCCGTACAGTGTCGCGAAGGTTGTGACCCCCGCGACGAATCGCCCCACATTGTTTAGATGCACACGATCGCGATACAGTTGCGAGGCGTTCTTGTAGCCTGCAATTTCCCCCGCCCGCATACGTCGATCCAGTTCGCAAAGCACATATCCCACGGGTATCATTCTTACATCAGCGTCCGTCTTGGCGCGCACACGTTTGAGTAAGTGGTCGAAGTGCGCGCGTGAGAGGGTTGTGCCGATATTGTCCGCATTCGACAAGTTGCGTACCCACGCCTTGTGGTACGGGCCTTTGCCCTGCCCTGGCCAGGCCGCGTAGATATAGAACACCGTGTTAGAGTTGCTTTGATTCTCTTGCGTTTTTGCTATGAAGTTGAGAATCCGCGTCGTATCCGTCAACAGCGTCGAGCCCGCGCCCGGATACGGCTGAAACGTGACGGCGTCCCACTGATAATTCGGCAGGGCTTTGCCGAACGTGCCAAAGGGTTCCACCTCTTTCACACAGATCTCTTTGGGATGTGTCCAAATACGCTCCAGCGACTGGCCGCAGTTGATGTGATAGGCTTCGACGTGCTTTAGCTCTCGCTGCGACGCCAAGGCCTCGATCGCTTTGGGCTGGGAGTCCCATGTCAAGGAGTTCCCGATCCGATAAGTCCGTGGCGCTG
>CAZISU010000911.1:0-3292 GCA_964541935.1 uncultured Planctomycetaceae bacterium
CGCCGTCCGCAAACGAAACCACCGCATCCAACAGCCCTCGCCGTCCCGGCCAAACCCGCACATCGTATCGGCCCCCATCGCCCTCAATCGTGCCCAACAGCAGCGATCCCTTCTTATCCTTGGGCGGGAACTCTCGCTGCTCTTCAGGCTTGCCCACCACCAGCATCGGCTCGGCCCAAAGCGAATGGTCCCAGGCCGTGTTACGCTGCGGCCCCGGGTCCGATTCCAGTTGCAAGCGAACGGCCCGCCCGGCAAAACGATTCAAATCCACCTCGAAATCTTTCCAAGCTCCCGCTTTCACGTGACGCTCGAACACAACCACGCCCGCCGCCCCGGCGTCCGCCTCCAACGCCGCAACCCGCACACGGAACGTCACCCCGTCGCTATCTTTGGCCAATGCGTGAATCCCACAGGCAAATCGCAGCCGAATGCCGTCCTTGCCAGTCGCAGCCTTGGGTAACCTCACCGGAAACTCGCAATATACCTGCCCAACCCGCTTGTCGGCCCAAGGTGGGTGCATGAACAGAACATCGCGGGAATCACCCTCAATCGTTTCCCGCCGAATATGCAAACTGGCCTTGCTGTCCGCTTCAGAACCTTGCCATCCCACGGGCATCACCAGCGGCTCTCTGCCGTCGCAACTAACCACAACCCGCCGCGTCGGCAACAGCCACAAGCCCAACTCTTTTCTCTCGCCCATCTCGAACGGCTTCCACTCAACCGCCGCAACCTGACCCAATTCGTGCCGCAGATTCGTCTCCAATATCAGAACCGGATGCGCCGTTAGTTGCTTTCCTTGGTAAGTAAAATCAGCGTAAGCATGGATCGGATAATGAGCACTATATGTTCCTTGCCCGGCCACCACACTGAAATCCTTCGTAACCTTACCCCCCGCTGGCACACTAAGGTCAATTTCATTTTTCGGCTCAACTCGCCACCGATCAACCACCCCCAGCCGCAGCTTGCCCTCCAGCCTCCGATCGCCCTTATTCGTCAACACAACCCGAACCGCCAGCGGTTTCTCCGTCTCAGTAACCAACTCCGGCCCCTCGATTTCGACCGTCAGCGGCCCTGCTGTATCCACCGGCGGATTAAACCCCCAGGCACTCCCGTTCGAAACAACCAATATCATACTCAGTAGAAAAACGCTCAGGCCGGCTGGCCCGCAACTTCGGTGGATCTTCATTTTGGTCCCTCGTTCATTCTTTCCATACTAACCCGAAGCGCAAGCGAGGCCCGCAAAAAGCCAGGCAAACTCCGTGCAACCCTCGTTCACGCTTAGTATTAACCAGGCAGACAACATAGGGGGGATGGGAGGCGACGGGGGATAGGCCCTCTGTATCACCCTAATATCGCTAATTGCTACGGATTGTGCAACGTATCTTGGTTGACCGTGGAGTGGGTTTGGCGGACAATCCGATTAGGGGTTAATATCACGTGAACAGAAACGAACTACAGCACGGGCTCATTACCGACAACAGGGGGGAAGCCAATGGCTCAAGCCGACAATACCAAAGCCGATATTTCCAACACCGACGACGTCCAGGCAGTCGCCAAACTCAACGAGGCCTATCGACTCATTACCGAGCAGCTCGGCCGCGTGATCGTTGGCCAGAATAAGGTCATCGAAGAACTCCTCGTGGCCATGTTCGCCCGCGGCCATTGCCTCCTGGTGGGCGTGCCGGGGCTGGCCAAAACGCTCATGATCCGCACGCTGGCCGACGGGCTCTCGTTGCGTTTCAGTCGCATCCAGTTCACACCCGACCTCATGCCCTCCGACATCACCGGCACCGAGGTCATCCAGGAGAACAAGGCCACCGGCCACCGCGACCTGCGTTTCATGCCCGGCCCCATCTTCGCCAACGTCGTGCTGGCCGACGAGATTAACCGCACCCCGCCCAAAACCCAGGCGGCGCTGCTCGAAGCCATGCAAGAGCACCAACTCACCGTGGGCGGCAAGCGGCACATCCTCACCGAACCGTTTTTCGTGCTCGCCACGCAAAACCCCATCGAACAGGAAGGCACCTACCCGCTGCCCGAGGCCCAGCTCGACCGCTTTATGTTCAACACCTTCGTCGATTACCCCAGCGAGGACGAGGAACTAGAAATCGTCAAACGCACCACGGCCGACATCGAAGTCCACCTCACGCCGACCCTGGAAGCCGAAGAGATTATCAACTTGCAACGCATCGTCCGCCGCGTGCCGGTGGCCGACCACGTAGCCCGCTACGCCTTGCACCTGGCCCGCTGGACTCGCCCTCGCGCCGCCGACGCGCCGCCCTTCATCAGCGAATACATAAGCTGGGGCGCCGGCCCAAGAGCCAGCCAGTACCTCGTCCTCGGCGCAAAAGCCCGCGCCGTACTCAACGGCCGCTTCCATGCAAGCTGCGAAGACATCCGCGCCGTCGCCTACCCCGTCCTCCGCCACCGAATACTAACAAACTTCAACGCCGAAGCCGAAGGCATAAAACCCGACGAAATTATCCGACGCCTAATCGAGACCGTTGGTGACGGCGAACAATAGGAGATTTCAGAGGACAGAGCGTGTGGAGAAGAATGTTTAGCCCGGTCGCTTGCGACCGGTGTTTGATCGGCCTAGCAGCTACAATAATTAACTCGATTAGCGTTTGTTAACGATTCCATGGCAGTCGACTACCAAAAATACCTAGACCCCGAGATCCTAGCCGGACTCGAAGGCCTGCAACTCCGCGCCCGCCGCATCGTCGAGGGCTACGTTTCGGGCATGCATCGCAGTCCCTACCACGGCTTCTCCATCGAGTTCGCCGAGCACCGCGAGTACGCGCCCGGCGACGATCTCCGCTACGTCGACTGGAAGGTCTTCGGCCGCACCGACAAGTTCTATCTCAAGCAATACGAAGAGGAAACCAACCTCGTCTGCCAATTGCTGCTCGACACCAGCGAAAGCATGAGCTACCGCGGCCCGCACGCGGCCCTCTCCAAGCTGGAATACGCCCAATGCATCGCGGCCGCGCTGGCCTATCTGGTCATCCAGCAACAAGACAGCGTCGGCCTGGTCACGTTTTCCGACCGCATCGGAGCCTTCGTCCGTCCCAGCGGCAACCCCTCGCACTTGAAGCAGCTTTTCCACGTCATGGAAGAAACCCCCGCGGGCAGCAAAACCTCGACCGGCCCCATCTTCCACGAACTGGCCGAACGCTTCAAACGCCGCGGCGTGGTCATCGTGCTCAGCGATCTCTTCGACGACGTCGACAAAATGATAGCCGGACTCAAGCACCTCCGCCACCGTCGCAACGACGTGATCCTCCTACAC
>CAZISU010000912.1:0-3282 GCA_964541935.1 uncultured Planctomycetaceae bacterium
GGGCGCCGCAAAACGAACTGCTGGCGGTAGCGGGCGGGCCGGTGGTTTTGGGCAAGGCTAAGGACCACCGGCTGTATGGTTGGGACAACGAGTATGGGCATCGGCGGAGCGACGTATGGGACTTTTCGGCCGCGCGGTATTTGGTTTCGAATGGCGAGTTTTTGGGGTTCGTTGAAGATGGAGGCTATGAACAGGAGGAGCTTTGGACACACGAGGGTTGGAATTGGGTCGAATATTCGCAAGCCCGACGACCGTTGTTTTGGGTAGATTCGGCGGCGGGTTACAAGTTTCGCACGATGGCGCAGATTATCGAGATGCCATGGGACTGGCCGGTCGAGGTGAACTATCTGGAGGCCAAGGCGTTTTGCAATTGGAAGTCGCGGGCGACGGGCAAGCCTATCCGCCTGCCCAGCGAGGACCAGTGGCATCGGCTGCGAGATTTGTGCGAGATTCCCGACCAGCCCGCTTGGGAGCAAGCGCCGGGCAACATCAACCTGGAGCATTGGGCGTCGTCTTGCCCGGTCGACCGTTTCGCGTTTGGCGAGTTTTTCGACATTATCGGCAACGTTTGGCAGTGGACGGAGACGGCGATTTCGGGTTTCGACGGGTTTCGGGTGCATGCGTGCTACGACGATTTTTCTACGCCCACGTTCGATACGCGTCACAATTTGATTAAGGGCGGGTCTTGGGCTTCGACGGGTAACGAAGCCACGCGGGATGCGCGTTATGCGTTTCGGCGTCATTTTTTCCAGCACGCGGGATTTCGCTATGTGGAGTCCGAGCAGCCGCTGGACGAGCCGCAGGCCATGTACGAAACGGATGCGGCCGTTGCGCAGTATTGTGAAGCCCATTATGGGAAGACGTATTTCGGGGTGCTGAATTTTCCGCAGCGGTGTGCGGAGGCCTGCTTCGAGTATAGTGAGGGTCGGCCGCGGGGGACGGCTTTGGAGTTGGGTTGCGCGGTGGGACGTGCGTTACTGGAGTTGGCGAGGAAATTCGAGAGTGTGACGGCCATAGATTTTTCCGCGCGGTTTATACGTGTGGCCGACCAACTGAAGCAGAAGGGCAATTGCCACTATGAGTTGGTCGAGGAGGGCGAGGTGGTTTCGTATCACGAAGCGCGTCTGGCTGAAGCGGGATTGGATGAGGCGGTCGAGCGGGTGGAGTTTTGGCAGGGCGATGCCACGAACCTGAAGCCGCGGTTTAAGGGCTACGATTTGATTATGGCCGCGAACATGTTGGACCGGCTGGCCGAGCCCAAGCGGTTCTTGCAAAGCATTCATGAGCGTTTGAACGTGGGCGGAGTGCTGGTGCTCACGTCGCCGTATACCTGGCTGGAGGAGTTTACCAAGCGCGAGAACTGGCCGGGTGGTATCCGCAAGGCCGGCGAGCCGTATATGACGTTCGACGGGCTGGTGGATCTATTGAACCCGCATTTTAAGATATTGGGCGAACCGCGCGAGATGGAATTCGTGATCCGGGAAACGCGGCGTAAATTCCAACACACGGTTACAGAGATGACGGCTTGGGAGCGAACGGTTTAAAGAATATAGTGTATAGTAATAGATCGCATAAGGAGCTTAAGATGAACCGCTGCAATTTACTGATTTGCCTTTTCGTGGGGATGTCCGTGTGTTTGCTGTCGAGGTCGGCGGCGGGCAAGGATGTTAAAACGCTTTCGATTGGCGCGGCGGCCCCGGAGCTGAATCTGCCGGGCGTCGACGGCAAGTCTTATCGACTCGCGAATTTCGCCGATGCCAAGGTGCTGGTTGTAATTTTCACCTGTAACCACTGTCCTACGGCTCAGGCTTACGAGCCGCGGATCGTGAAGATGCACGCCGATTATGCAAAGAAGGGCGTGGCTCTGTTGACTATCACGTCCAGCGACCCGCTGGCTTTGCGGTTGGACGAACAGGGGTATACGGACGTCGGAGATTCGTTTGAGGATACGAAACTGCATGCCAAGCGGCGGGGTTTCAAGTTTCCGTATTTGTACGACGGCGATACGCAGAGAGTGGCCACGGCGTTTGGTGCGTTGGCGACGCCGCATGTGTTTATCTTCGATGCTCAGCGCAAGCTGCGTTACAACGGACGGATCGACGATGCGGATCTGAGGCCGCCCAAATCGCACGATGCCCGCAATGCCATCGAAGACCTGCTGGCGGGCCGGCCGGTGGCGGTGCCGAAGACGCGGATTTACGGTTGTTCGACCAAATGGTCAGATAAGCGTCCGAGCGTCGCGCGGTCGATAGAGAAGTGGAATGCGGAGCCGGTCGAACTGGACATGATCGATGCGAAGGGCCTGCGAGAATTGGCGGCCAACAAGACGAAGAATTACCGATTGGTAAATCTATGGTCGACGACCTGCGTTCCCTGTGTCAGCGAGCTGGCGGAGCTGGTCACGATTAACCGCATGTATCGGCGGCGGCACTTCAAGATGTATACGCTTTCGATTGACCCGCCCGGGGGCCGCGATGCGGCTTTGAAGATCTTGCGCAAGAATTATGTTTCGTGTGCGAACTACATTTTCGCGAGCGAAGATCGCGACAAGTTGGCCGAGGCTTTGGACCCGGAATGGGAAGGGCCGGTGCCGCATACGATCCTTATTGCGCCCGGGGGCAAGATCGTGCGTCGCTGGAAAGACGAGATCGATCCGCAACAAGTGAAGACGGAAATATCGGAGTTGCTGGGGAAGACTTATGCCAGCCGGAAGTGAGGTTGTGAGTTATGAGGTGGATAGCACGGAGATTTCGTTACATGAGTAAAACGAATATTGTCGTATTGTTTATTGCCGTTTTATTGGTGCTTGCCGGCACGGTTGCTGCCGGCGAGCGTAAAAAGGTTCAGATCAAGAGCAGCGTGGACGGCACGATGCAGCCGTCCTATGTGATTTTGCCGGATGGTTTTGGGGGGAACTCGGAGCCGCGACCGTTGTTGGTTTCGTTGCACACTTGGAGCAACGGCGTGGAGCAACGTCATCCGGAGTTGGAGAAAGAGGCTGCTCGACTGGGCTGGATTTATTTGTTTCCGCACTTTCGCGGGCCCAACCGCAACCCGCAGGCCTGTGCCTCGCCCCAGGCCCGAGAGGATATTCTGGACGCGGTCGATTGGGTGCTCGAGAATTATGCGGTTGACCGGAAACGCATCTATCTGTGCGGTGCGTCGGGTGGCGGACACATGTCGCTGGTGATGGCCGGTCGTTATCCGCAGCGTTGGGCGGCCGTTAGCGCCTGGGTGCCGATCAGCGATTTGGCGGCGTGGCACCGGGAATGCCGGGCCAAG
>CAZISU010000913.1:0-3279 GCA_964541935.1 uncultured Planctomycetaceae bacterium
GAACATAGAGGGCCCGTTAGCGCCATAATGAATGTCTGGCCCGATCACGGCCACTCCCAAAATCGACCATATCCAGCCGCAGGCCAGCAGCAGTCCAAACGTAATCATAAACTGTCGGCTCTTCAAAGCCTGGCGGGTTTCCTTCACCAAAATCGGGTTCAAGCGGTCTCCGGCCCAGACGAGCGCGGCTTCGAACGTGGCCCACAGGCTTCGGCCCTTGGCCGGTTCCGCGGGAGCGTTATCAACTTCGATCGTAATTGCATCGCCAAGTTCGCTCATTGCACCAGTCCTTCGGTTACCTGCATGAAAACGTCTTCGAGCGATTGGCGACGCGAGCCGAAGGCCGTGACGCAGAAATCGGCCAGCACCATGGCACGTAGCAATTCGGCCTGCTTCGAGAGGTCTCCGCCGAAGAGGAAGCTGATCTTTTGTCCGTCGGTTTGCAGTTGTTCGATACTGGCGTTGCCGGCCAACCATTGGGCCGCCGCGTGGGCGTCGCCGATGAGGCGGATTTCGACGACATTTTGCGACTGTTTGGACTTGTGCCGCGGGTGCTGGATCTCGTCGACGGCGCCCACGGCCAAGAGCCGGCCCTGTTCGATGATGCCCACCGTGTCGCAAACCTCGGCGAGTTCGGTGAGGATATGCGAGCTGATCAAGACCGTCTTGCCGTTGGCGGCCAGGGCACGGATCATCTCGCGGAGTTCGATCCTCGCTCTGGGGTCGAGCCCGGCGGCCGGCTCGTCTAGCACCAGAACGGCCGGGTCGTGAATTAAAGCCCGTCCCAGGCAGAGCCGTTGCCGCATGCCCTTGGACAGTCCATCGGTGGGCTTTTCGGCCAGGATATCCAAGCCGGTGAAGCCCATCACTTCCTCAACCGCACGTTCGCGCCGCGCACCACGCAACCTATACGCGCGGGCAAAAAAGTCGAGATACTCGCGCACGTTCACGTTGGGGTACGTGCCCATATAGTCGGGCATAAATCCCAGGCGATGCCTCACGCGGTCGGGATCCTCGACCACCGAGAACCCGTCGACAAAGGCGTCTCCGGCGGTGGGCTGATCGAGCGTGGCCAAAATCCTCATGCTCGTCGTCTTGCCGGCGCCGTTAGGTCCGATGAACCCGAACACCGTGCCGCGCTGGACGCTTAAAGAAACGCCGTCGACCGCCTTGGTCTGGCCGAAGTGGCGAAACAGCCCGCGAAATTCGATCATCACCCGCGAGTCGATCATGGTTGCGTCTCCTCGCCAAAAGTGCCGAAAACAACGTGAAACGAGCCTTCTTCCAGGAAGTCGTCGACTCCCATCACAACCTCGGGCGAGCGGCGTACAATTGCCACGTAGGAGCATGGGGCCAGTGGCGTTTGTTTCCGGCCGGGTTTACAGGCGAGGAGAGAATTGAGCTTGCGTTCTAGACGGCTGGAGCTTGAGGTGTCGTTGGTGTAATAGCCGTAAGCTTCCGAGCTGTTAAACATTTCCCTAGGATATTGCAGTTGCTTTTCCTGGTGTAATTTTCGCAGCCACTTTAACACTTCTTCTACCGCGACCTTGTTTGCTGTGGCCGTGGTGTCTTGTCCGACGTTGGACGTCGAGTAGTATTTGCCATCGCTTGTGTGGATCGCCAGACGCTCGATGTCGGTGCCGAGGTTGTTCTTGACCTCGACTTTGTTGTCTCCGCTGGGCGCGGGCGTGATTTGCAGCCCGGCAGTGGTTGGGCGGCTACGGATGGTCAAATACTGAGTGAGCGTGCGGGCGTCAAGCCAGCCTTCGCTCATCCACTGCTCGTCATCCCAGATAAGCTCGCGCGAGATGCTGGTATTATAATAATCGGGCTGTTCGATGGGAATGACAGCAACGTCGGGCGGGAACGTCAGGCCCTGACTGGGCGCCATGCCAGCGTAGTAACACATCCGGCTCCAGCAGACGGCGCGGCCACGGTGCTGGTCAATGATAGTGGCGCTGCGCACACGCACGCGGGTGTCGAGCCCGTCAGCGACCAGGGCGTATGAGAATAATCCAACGGTGACCAAGATGGCGCCCGCTGGAATGGTAATGACTAGGAGGTTGAGGCGGCGGAAACGTCTGAGAAGGAAATAATTCAAGGGGCCGATGGCAAGTACGAAAAGCGTTATCAGGATACGGAACGCCGAGACCGGGGCCAGCCCCACGCCGGGGATGCGGAAGTTGAGGAAATAGCCGTTACCACTGCCGACCTCGAGCGCGTGTCGCTTCGTCCAATTCCAACGGTTGGGGCCACTGGCGTCGAGCAGCCATTGCCATTGCCAGTTTGTGCCGGGGAAGGGATTCTCGGCAGCCAAGGCCACGACCATTCCCATGTCGTGGTCGCGGTAGATGAAATGCGGATTCTTCGGAGGCTTAGGAGCATCGGGCGACTTGACCAGTTCCGGATTGCTGTCGTCCCAGATATAAGAGCATCCCATGCCCATGCCGGGTCCGCCCATACCGGGTCCGCCCATACCGGGTCCGCCCATACCGGGTCCACCCATGCTCATGTCATTTACATCCGGGTTGGCAATCATCTTACGATATTGGAGAATCCATTCCACATTATCTTTTGTGTCTAAACCAAAACGCTTTACATCCGGCTTGGTCCAATGCTGGGTGGGAGGTGTCTTGCTTTCGGATTTTGGGATACTCAGCAAACGCTCCAATTCACCCAGACGTTTCCAGTCGGAGCCCACGCCGGATACCCAAAGGTTGCCACCGGAGGCCGTCCAGGCGGTTATGGCGTCGAATGCCTTGGGCCGTTTCTTTTGCAGGTCGCTCAACTGCGGTAGCGAAAGGCAAACCACGTCCAGGCCAGTGTAGTCGATCCAGCGGGCGGGAAGCTCGGCCGGAGGAAGAGCAAACGCCGAGGGCAAGGGAATTTTGGGGGGCTTTGGAGGTGGTTGATTAGGGGCCGGCGGCTGCTGTAGCCCCATGCCCATACCCGGTCCGCCCATAGGGCCGCCCATTCCACTCATACCCATGCCCATCTCAAGATCTGGGCCAAAGGGCATGCACAATTGTGAAGTATCTGGGATTTTGTCGCCGACAAAAAGTACGGCCGGGGTTTGGAACACATCTAAGTCGTATTGCCATGACTGATTCATGCCGGAATTGTCAGTCACGCTCGACAGTGGTTTTACCTTGAGTCCATCTTCAAATACATCTATTACCGTGTGGTATTCTTGAAATAGTTGCGGAACAGAAATCACCTTTGACACCTGTGTCGCAGCGGCGGGGATTTCGAAGTCTTCATACACGACCAGACTCTTCG
>CAZISU010000914.1:0-3279 GCA_964541935.1 uncultured Planctomycetaceae bacterium
CTGGAAATAAGAACTTTTTTCACGCCACGACGCAAAGCCAGTTGGCACGTTTGCTCAAGAGTACCCACAACCCGTACGCCGCCGATTCGCGTGCCCAAGCGACGACGGTTGTCGTCGATGAAACCCACCACTCGGTATGTCGAAGAGCCGTCGCGAATAATAGTTCGTAATAGCGATTCGCCGGCGTCGTTGGCGCCCACAATAAAGGCGGGAATGCGTTCGGCATTGGATAAAAACGTCGAGCCGCCTTCGTATATCAGACGCAACAAAGCCCTGGCGCCGCCGATAACAACAATCGTCGTGCCCCAGTCCAAGAGAAAAATACCACGAGGGATGCTCTCCTGGGGCAAAACAAACCTGTTTACCAGAACCGTGAGCACGGTAGCACAGGTGGTCGCCTTGAGCAAATTGACCAGGTCATAAAATGTGTGGAATCGTCCCCAGCTTCGGTGAATCCCGAACCAAGCAAATATCACCAGCTTAACAACAATAAACCAGCCCACAGTTGACCAGAAGGTGCGTGCCTGAACAACGCTTAGCTGTCCCTCCAGACGCAACCAGTAACTCAGATAGTGAATGGCAAAAAAAACTGGTAAAAGAAATATCACCCCAAAGCAAACGATCCGGAAACCGCCCACCAGCCTGCCAAAGCCCGGTCGCGTGCGACTCTCAGGCACATCATCTACGTCCCTAGACTCGACCGATTCCACTGTATTCACATTGGACCTCCGTGTCCATGCTTAGCTATACTACGCTATCTGCCCATGCTTCCATGCACTCTAGGTGCTCAGCCTTAAAAATCGGCCGATTCAAGCTCGTTTTCTCGCTTTAGCAAGTGAAATACTCGAAATCTTGCCAAACTATTTAAGGCGCAAAATCTAACAAATTCCCCATACCCAAGTCAATGGCACTAATCTACTTAAAATACGGCCATCAAGAACCCTATAGTTTTAAATCTGCCATTGCTGTAAGGCTGGCCTAAGGCGGTTGTGGGCATGCCTATTCACCGTTACAATATTCGGTTCTGTATTTGTTTATAGTTCGCAATAGTTTGTAACGAATATGTGTATATGCCCTGCCAGTGGGTGGGGATACGTTTTTCACAAAGGAGATATACCGTGGCAATTCGTGTTGGTATCAATGGTTTTGGGCGGATCGGTCGTTTGGTCTTCCGCGGCTTGGCTGCCCGACCGGACGTGTTTGAAGTGGTCGGCATCAACGACTTGACCGACAATAAGACGCTAGCAACCCTTCTGAAGTACGACAGTATTCATCGCCGCTTCCCTGGAACGGTTGACTACGATGATGAGAACCTGACCGTCAACGGCAAGAAGATCAAGGCCCTGGCCGAGCGTAACCCGGCCGCCCTTCCCTGGGGAGACCTGGGAGTAGACGTCGTGCTCGAGAGCACCGGCGTGTTCCGTGCCCGCAAAACCGACGCCAAAGCCGGTTTTGACAGCCATCTCGATGCCGGTGCCAAGAAGGTCGTCATCAGCGCGCCCGCCAAGGGTCCCGACCTGACGTGCGTCCTAGGCGTCAACGACAAAGAACTCAAGGCTGAGCACAAGTGCATTTCCAATGCCAGTTGCACGACCAACTGCCTGGCCCCGCTGGCCAAGGTCCTGCAGGACCGTTTCGGTATCGTCAAAGGCCTGATGACAACCATCCACTCGTACACCAACGACCAGGTCGTGCAGGACTTCCCGCACTCGGACCTGTACCGCGCTCGCGCCGCGGCCGTCAACATGATCCCCACCACCACCGGTGCCGCCGAGGCCGTCTCGCTGGTCATCCCCGAACTCAAGGGCAAGCTCACCGGCATGTCCATGCGTGTTCCCACCCCCACGGGTAGCGCCGTCGATCTGGTTGTCGAAACCGCCAAGCCAGTTACTGCCGACGCCGTCAATGCGGCCGTCAAAGAAGCCGCCGAAGGTGCCCTCAAGGGCATCCTCGCTTACTGCGAAGACCCCATCGTCTTGACCGACATCATCGGCGACCCACACAGTTCCATCTTCGTCCCCGACTGGACAATGGTCGTCGGCGACAACATGCTCAAGGTTCTCTCCTGGTACGACAACGAATGGGGCTATAGCTGCCGCAGCGTCGACCTGATCGAGAAAATTGCCAAGATGTAAAACCTGTTCTAGAGTGGAACAAGCAAACGAAAGCGGCGTCGCACGTTACGCGACGCCGCTTTTTTGCGCGCCATCGCTTTTTGGCTCTCGGGATTATTTAAGCAATGGGCTTTGGGCTATGGGCATTGGGCTGAATGGCACTGATATTTATTTGATCTCCCCTTGTACTCGCCACGTTCTACGTGACGTCGAAGTGAGGTTAAACACCTTATATTGCAGAATTTTGCCAATATTGCGCCGCCGCGCCATCACGCGGAGCGTGATGAGTACAAGCAAAATATCCGTACCATTCACCCCAAAAACCATAACCGGCAACTGAAAACTGACAGAAAGCAAGACTCGATATTTTCATGATGATGCAAAAACACAACGTGCCTCCGCACGAGTGTTGACCATCGAGACCAGACGCAACCGCCTCTAGCGATCGCGTCGATCATCCGGGCTGAATGCGACTTGGCACGAGCTTTGCACTTGAATGCGGCTGATAGCGAGATCACAAACAGCCTGTTGCTGCAAACGCCAATCAGGGGAACACATGGCATCAAAGCGTCTTCTAGAACTCGATGTATTGCGAGGCCTGGCCGTACTGGCGGTGATCGCTTGCCATTACACTAGCGCTTGCCAGATACTCGGCCTGACGTCGAGCAGTTTTACCTACGGCGCATACGGTCCACAACTGTTTTTCGTTATCAGCGGCTTCGTCATCTTCCTCACGCTGCGGCGAACCTCGACGGCAAAAGACTTCGTCGTCTCGCGTTTCGCGCGTCTCTTTCCCATCTATTGGATCGCCGTCGTCTTCGCCTCTGTGGCGATATACCACTTTCCCTTGCACGGCGAGAACGTCACACTGCGTCAGGCGATTGTCAACCTAACCATGCTGCAAACATGGCTACGCGTGCCCGACGTCGACGTCTCCTATTGGACGCTGGGCGTGGAGCTAAAATTCTACGCGCTCATGCTGGGCCTGTTCGTCGTTGGGTTGCTACGCCGCATCGACTTGGTGTTAGGACTATGGCTGGCCGCAATTCTCGGCTACTGGCTCTCGGTCGACACGCTGGGACTGCCGCTGCCACGCGCCTTGGCCACGCCGCTCAACGCCAACTACGGCCAACTGTTTATCGCCGGCATCGTCTTCTATCAATTA